>CALJVJ010000162.1 GCA_937974625.1 uncultured Saprospiraceae bacterium | reverse complement strand
CATGTCCATTTGACCACCAACGAAGGACAATCTTATGAATTGGTTAGTCCAGATTTGACCCGAAATGACCCCGCAACTTTAAAATCTTCTGGTGGCCCTATTACCCAAGATAATACTGGTGTAGAATTTTACGCCAACATCTTTGCAGTGATGGAAAGCCCTCACGAAAAAGGCGTCATGTGGACTGGTTCGGATGATGGTTTAATCCACTTAACCACCGACAACTGTGCAAATTGGACAAATGTAACCCCTCCCAAGGCCCCTAAATGGATTATGTGGAATTCAATCGACCCGCATCCAACCATCAAAGGTGGGGCTTATTTGGCGGGTACAAGTTATAAATCTGGTGATTACCAACCTTATTTATACAAAACGACAGACTACGGAAAAACATGGAAAAAAATCACGAATGGTATCGATGATTTACATTTTACCAGAGTGGTTCGAGCAGACCCAAATAAGGAAGGTTTATTATACGCAGGAACAGAGTTTGGAATGTATATTTCTTTTGATGATGGCAGCAGTTGGAAGCCGTTTCAGTTAAACTTACCCCTAGTTTCTATCACAGATTTAAAATTAAAAGATGATAATTTAATTGTAGCAACGAAGGGACGAAGTTTCTGGATTATTGATGATGTCACTCCATTGCACCAATTGGATGAAAAAATAGCTAAAAAAGCACACCACGTTTTCCAACCCATGCCAAGTTATCGCATGCGTCAATCTGGCTGGGGCAGCCCCAATAAATTATTGGAAGGGGAGAATCGCCCAAATGGAACTATTATCCATTATTATTTCAAAGAAAAACCTGCTAAAGAAAGTAAAGTCAAATTAGAAATCTTAGAAGAAAGTGGAAAGGTTATTAAAGCTTATACTTCTGATGCCAAAAAGAAAAAATTTAAATTTTCTCCTAAAAAGGGAATGAATCGATTTGTTTGGGATATGCGCTATCCTGATGCGGTTTCTTTTGAGGGTTTGGTTTTATACTCTTCTAATACTAAAGGGCCTGTGGCAGTTCCGGGCAATTATAAAGTGCGCATGACCGTCGATGACGAAGCGATTGAGCAAGATTTTCAAATAAAAATTGACCCTAGAATTGAAAGTACCGTCGAAGATTTACAAGCTCAATTTGATTATTTAATCGGCATCCGAGACAAATTATCCGATGCCAATCAAGCAGTGATTGATATTCGTAGCTTACGCAAAGATTTGACTTATTTAAAAGAAAAATTAGGCGATAAAACCTATTATGATGACATCCGAACGGCTATCAAAACATTTGATGACGAGATGACCGTCATTGAAAATAATATCCACGAAACCCGTAACGAAGCACGTCAAGACCCACTTAATTTTGGTATCAAATTGAATAACCGATTGGCTTATTTGGCGACGCACGCAGGAGGCGGCGACTTTAGGCCAACAGACCAAGATTACGAATACAAAAAAGAAGTTTCTGCACAAATTGATAAGGAATTAGTGGATTTAAAAACAGTAATGGATAAGGCCATTCCAAAGTTGAACGAGCTAATGCAGTCGAAAGGCGTGAAGTTTTTAATGGGGAGTGTAGGCAATCCATAAATTGAATAGCTGGTAGTACTACTTCCTGTTTAAATAAAAAATCAAAAACTAATTAACTATGAAAAATAAATTCCTCCTAATTTGTTGTTGCTTATTTACGATTAATCTTACTGTCAAAGCATGGTGGGACCCCGGTCATATGGTAACGGCAATGATAGCTTATGAAAATTTGACACCAGAGGCTAG
This sequence comes from uncultured Saprospiraceae bacterium, assembly GCA_937974625.1. GTDB lineage: Bacteria > Bacteroidota > Bacteroidia > Chitinophagales > Saprospiraceae > JAFMDF01. The sequence goes on along the minus strand of CALJVJ010000162.1, from coordinate 17,507 downwards.
GAAACAAGTAGATGAATTGACGAAACAATTGAATCGAGATTATCCCTATATCAACCATTTTATTACTACAGGTCCTTGGCCTGATGATTTGAAAGCGGAAGGTGTTTCTACTTATAATACTTGGCACTATACCAATATTCCATTAAACACTAGTCGAATAGCTTTAGCAGACCAACCTGAAATTGATATCATTTGGGCGATTAATCAAATGCAAAAAGTATTGAATGCTGACAAAGCAAGACCCGTAGATAAAGCTCGACATTTAGCTTTTTTAGTGCATTTGGTGGGTGATATACACCAACCTTTGCATAGCACTTCGGTTCATGATAATGCTCGGCCGGGTGGAAATATTGGTGGTAATACTTTTAAACTAAAAGGAAAATGGCGCAATATGCATGCCTTATGGGATGATGGTTGCGGATACTTGAGCGAACTCAACGATATCAATCCTTATGGAAAAGATAAAGAAGCTTTGACGGGGGCTGAGATTTTCCAAATTAAAGAATTTTCAGAAAGTTTAATGAATGAATTTCCAAAAGAAAATTATTGTAGCCCGATGGAACTAGACCCAGATTTTTGGGCGTTGGAAAGTCATAAGTTGGCGGTGAAATATGGCTATAGAGGCGTCAATGAAATCAAAGATAATGGCTACCAAAAATGGATTAAAGCCAATGATGAACCTTCTGAATTGTATTTAAAAAATGGGCAGGAAGTGGTGAAGGAACGATTAGCTTTAGCAGGGTATCGCTTGGCAGAGCTATTAAATCAGACTTTTAAGGAAGGGTAATTTTATATTAAATGCTATGTAAAAACGCTCGAATAGGTAGGTCTATTCGAGCGTTTTTGTTTGACTCAATCACTCATTTGTCATTTATTATGGAATTATCTCTTTCCAAAGCCCATTTCTTTCCATTAAAAAACTTATTTTTGTTCCTGACGTAGAAGATTACTGTGAAAGTTGTTTTTATGTCGATTTAATAAATAAATGTAGCAGATAGGCATCAAGTGTAGAAGGAGTTATTGATTAAAAACGGTCAATAACAAATCAGGATAACTTAGAATTTTATAGATAATTAATTGATTTACAGTAGATTCCATTATTTTCTTTTTGTTGAAAAAAGTATAAATAGCTAACTGAAATTGATACTATATCGCAAATATTTTACCTCTTACTACTAAAGAGTAACCGTTTATTTTAATAGAATAATCGCATTTTTATATTTGCCAAATTCCGATTAGGGTCTGTTTTGACCTTAACACTCCTTGATTTTATACCTTTCTTTTCTTCTTTCCTATCTTAGAATAGCTAATAGTTTCGACTAGAAACTCATAAACTGTAATTCGCAAAAATGCACTTCAACCAAGTCATTGGACAGCAGAGCGTCAAAGATTCGCTTACAAAATTGGTCGATGCCCAACGCATCCCCCATGCTATGTTGTTTTTAGGACCAAGTGGTTGTGGTAAATTAGCTTTAGCATTGGCTTTGGCGCAATATATTCTTTGTGAAAACAAGCAAGACCAAGAAAGTTGTGGTACTTGCAGAAGCTGTTCGAAGGTAAGTAAGTTGGTGCACCCAGATTTGCATTTTACTTATCCCATTATTGGGTCGAAAGTAACAAGCCCTCACTTTTTGAATCAGTGGCGGTCTGCTTTGTTGGATAATCCTTATTTGGATATTAATCATTGGTTGCAATTCATTGGTGCAGAAAATAAGCAAGGGAATATTAATAAAGATGAGTGCTTACGGATTATTAAGCAAATGAGCTTAAAATCTTTTGAGACGGATTATAAAATTTTAATTCTTTGGTTGCCCGAATACTTACAGAAGGAAGGGAACCGTTTATTAAAATTAATAGAAGAACCACCAGAAAATACTATTTTTATTTTGGTGGCAGAAGAGCAAGAACGGATTTTGAATACCATTTTGTCTCGATGCCAGATTGTCAAATTTAATGCCTTGTCAGATGAAGAAGTAGTAGAGGGCGTGATGACCAAAACGGGCATAGGGCAAGAACAAGCGACGGCGGCAGCTAATTTAGCTAACGGTGATTTGAATGAAGCCTTGACCTTAAGTAATAATGCAGAGAATGATAATGCCGTCCTTTTTTTAGATTGGATGCGAAAATGTTATAAAGGAAATGGTGTGGAGTTAGTGCCTTGGGCAGAGAAATTTGCCAGCTTAGGTCGAGAACGCCAAAAACACTTTTTTCAATACGGCTTGCACTTTATGCGCGAGTTTATGATGTATAAATTGACGGGTAGTCAGCAAGTAAGGTTACGAAAACCCGAACTAGATACAGTGATGAACCTATCAAAAGTTGTGACTTTTGAAAAAATAGAACCCATCACACAGTTGTTTAATGATAGTTTTTATTTCATCGAACGAAATGCTAACCCAAAAGTATTGGGCTTGGATGCTTCGATTCAGATGAATCAAATTTTTAAGAAATAGTAAGGTGCCAGGTGAGAGGTGTCAGGTGTCAGGCGAAATAAGCTTGAATCTGACACCTTACACCTGACACCTGACACCAAAAATAAATTATGTCTTGTACATCCTGTTCTTCTGAAGATGGAGGTAAACCGAGTGGTTGTAATAGCAACGGAGGTTGTTCAACTGGTGGTTGCAATAAATTAAATACGTTTGATTGGTTGGCAAAAATGGAAATTGACGAACCTGCTCCTTTTGATGCAGTAGAGGTTAGTTTTAAAAATGGGTCTCGAAAAGGTTTCTATTATAATACGCCACAAGCAAGAGCGATTATTGGAGATAGCGTGGTGGTCGAAGCTCAAAATGGCTATGATATTGGTCGAATTTCTCTGACTGGAGAATTGGTCCGTTTGCAGATGAAAAAGAAACGTTTTTCAGAAAGCAATGCTATTCCAAAGATTGTTAGACGAGCCAATGAAAGAGATTTGGAAAAGCTGGCTGATGCCCGTGCTTTGGAGCACAGCTCAATGGTCAGAGCTAGAGCGATTGCTCGTACATTGGGCTTAGAAATGAAGTTGGGAGATGTGGAATACCAAGGGGATAGAAGAAAAGCTACTTTTTATTATACGGCAGATGGTCGAGTGGATTTTAGAGAATTGATTCGCCATTATGCTAAAGAATTTAAAGTGAAAATTGAGATGCGACAGATTGGTGCACGCCAAGAATCTGCTCGTATCGGTGGTATGGGGTCTTGTGGTCGTGAATTGTGTTGCTCTACTTGGTTGACGAACTTTAAGTCAGTGACTACAGGGGCGGCTCGTTACCAGAATTTAGCCATCAACCAGTCTAAGTTATCTGGTCAGTGTGGGCGATTGAAATGTTGTTTGAACTATGAGTTAGATACTTATTTGGATGCCTTACAAGATTTTCCAAAGCACCCTGAGAGACTCTTTACGGAAGTTGGAACGGCTATTTTAATTAAAACCAATGTTTTTAAACGAACGATGGTTTATGTTTATCAAGATGCTAATAAAAAAGGTAAATTTATTACCCTAGGTGTCGATAGAGTAAAAGAAGTATTGGCGATGAATAAGCGCCAAGAAAAACCGATGGAATTGAAAGATTCTACTTTGTTGGCTACTGAAGAAGTCATGATTGACTATGATGATGTGACAGGAGCGGTTGAGTTGCCTATGGAGGAAAGACGTCGCAAAAAGGGACGTGGACGTGGTAGAGATAGAAACAGACGTTCCGATAATCGAGGTGGCCGTCGTTCCGATAATAAAGGAGGTCGTAAAGATAATAAACGGCCTGATAGAAAACCTAAGCGAGAGCTTAAATTAGATAAACCTAAAAAAACAGAAGGAGGTGCTAAGTCAGAACGTAGCGACAAAGATAAGAATGGAACGGATAAACCAAATAATGGAAAACCCGGAAATGACCGTCGTGGTAAAGGACGAGGTAACCGAAATAATCGAAACAAAAATCGCGGTAATCAAAATAATAGAGGAAAGAATGGCAATGATGGTGGAAAAGATACCAACGATGGTGGAAAAGATACCAACGATGCTTGGGACAAGCGAGACTAGTAATAGTTAGCAATAGGCAGTTTACAATAATGTAAATTGCAGTTGATATTGTAATGACTATTGAGTTATAAAAACAAAAAAGCCGCTTTGATGAAAATCAGAGCGGCTTTTTTGTCTTATTGCCTACTGCAAATTACCATTCTGTGTACTAACTAATTTCAAACCCTAACTTATTGATGTCCTTCCAAAACATTGGATAAGATTTACCAACAACTTCAGGTTCTTCTACATTAATTTGCCCCAATTGGGCTAAAGGTGCAAATGCCATTGCCATTCGGTGGTCTTCGTAGGTTGGAAAATTTGGATTGGAATCAACGACTGCTTTTCCATCTACCATGAAATATTCCTTATCAGATTTTGGAGAAAAGCGTTTAGGTAAAGCAGATAGATATACTTGAACTTTTGCTAATTCAGTTTGTAAAGCTGCAATTCTATCTGTTTCTTTGATGCGCAAAGTTTTTAACCCCGTAAATAATCCTTGCACGCCTAAACCACCACATATCACAGCTATAGTCTGTGCCAAATCAGGACATTTAATAAAATCCCACTCAAAGACTGGTGGTAAATCTTTGTCAACTTTAGTCAATTTTACTCCAGTTTCATTGAAGGTAGATTGAATACCAAAGTGTTCCATCATTTCTACCAAAACAGAATCTCCTTGTACACTTTCTTCAAACAAACCGTCTAATTGTAAGTCTACCTCATCTGCAAAAGCTGCTATGGCATAAAAATAAGACGCTCCAGACCAATCTGCCTCTACGGTAAATGGTCTTGGCTGATATTTTTGATTCGATACTTTAATGGTGTTACCATCCCATTGATGTAAAACACTAAAATGAGCCATCAAATTTAGCGTCATTTCTATATAAGGTCGAGAAACGATTTCTCCTTCTAAAATTAATTCTAACCCATTGGGTAGTGTCGGCGCTATCATTAACAAAGCAGAAATGTACTGACTGCTCGTTCCAGCTGAAATCGTCAATTGATTGGAATGCCCACCCCGATAGCTATCGGGGTCAGGAGAATGAATTTTTAAAGGTGGGTAACCTTCCTTCTCTAGGTAGTCAATCTTAGCGCCTAATTTGCGTAAAGCATCTACCAAAACGCCAATTGGTCGTTGTTTCATCCGTTCCGTTCCCGTCAATACTTGTGTGCCTTGCTGCATAGATAAATAAGCAGTCATAAACCGAAAGGTCGTGCCTGCTGCCCCCGCATCTCTAATATCCGAATGACTTTTTAATAAACTATCCATCAATACCGTATCTTTTGAATTGGATAATTTATGAATTGGAAAGTCTTGCATACATAATGCACGGATGATTAAGGCTCTATTGGCAATGCTTTTAGACCCATTCAAAGTGATGGTGCCTTTTGCAGATTTGTTACTTTTTGTTACAGTCGCTACAGTCATATTTCTACCATTCGTTTAAAGAAGATGCAAATATCCTAAACTTTTAGGTCTAGTGACGGATAAATTCGGTTTTATTATGCAAATAACTTTTGTCGTGGGATAGTTCCATTGATTTGCATTTTTTAAAATTGAAGGAACTAAATAAAGCTAGCTTTTGTAATACTAATGAATTTTAAAATATAGCCATGTAATTTCCAACCACATATAACTTTCCTTTTTAATGTTGTCTAACAACATTTATCTTTTCTATTAAAAAAATAAAATGAGTCTGTCTAGAAAATATGGCAGGACTTTTCATTATCCTTTTTCTCCTGGAACGACCAGTGATGACCGTATTAACCATGGTTACTGGGAAGACCTATGTGCTATTGATAAAGTAGTCCATACGGAGAAACTGGATGGCGAAAACACCTGTCTCAATCAATATGGCGTGTTTGCTCGTTCACATGCAGCTCCAACGGTACACCCGTGGGCCAATTATTTAAAAGAACGTTGGCATCTAATTAAAAATGACTTGGGGGACTTGGAAATTTTTGGTGAAAACCTATATGCTATACACTCTATTCGCTACGCTGATTTGGAACACCATTTTTATATATTTGGTATTCGAGTTTTGGACCAATGGTTATCATGGGAAGAAGTGAAATTTTATGCAACGCTGCTAGATTTTCCAACAGTGCCAGAGCTTAAAGTAGTCAAACCACTTGGTCAATCTGTGTTTGAGAAAACTGTTCTTGCTATTGTTAATCAACCAAGTACATTTGATTCTTTTGATGTGCATACTGAAGCACCTTGTGTCATGGAGGGTATAGTCAGTCGAAATGTAGCCGAATATGCAGTAGCTGATTTCAAAAAAAATGTTTTCAAATACGTCCGAAAAGACCATGTCAAAACGGATGAACATTGGACAAGACATTGGAAACGAGCTCTCTTAAAATGGGAAAGAAAGTCTTAAAACTGGTAGTACCTACTTCAGCTTGCCCTGTTCCAAAGTCTTTAGACTTTTTATTTAAAAAAATGGTTCTTTGATAAATCCTGTGAAATGACCACGGAATTTGTCAAAGAACGTAAATAATCAAAAAATATAAAACCATGTGGCAAATAATAAATACGACGAATTGGGAAGAAATCTATCAAACTTTTGATTGGATTCGAGATATGAAGGGTGTTCCTCAAAGCCCTATTCATCATGCAGAAGGAGATGTGGCGACACATACTAAAATGGTGATGGAGGCACTTTTGAATCTGGATGAATACAAACAACTATCCGAACAAGACCAACATATTTTATTCGCAACAGCGTTATTGCATGATGTAGAAAAACGGTCTTGTACCAAAACGGAATTGGACGGTCGTATTACTTCTAAAGGGCATGCTAAAAAAGGAGAATATACTGCTCGAAAGATTTTATATAAAGACATTGATACACCGTTCGATACTAGAGAAGCTGTGGCTAAATTGGTCCGTTATCACGGTTTACCTTTATGGGTTTTTGAAAAGCAAAACCCTCAGAAGGCCTTATTAAAAGCTAGTTTGGAGGTTAACCTAAAACACTTAGCCATTTTTGCAAAAGCGGATGTTTTAGGTCGAATTTGTGCGGACCAGCAAGAACTATTATATAAGATAGCATTGTTCGAAGCGTTTTGTATAGAACAAAATTGTTACGGTCTGCCTTACCCTTTTAAGACCGATTTAGCTAGATTTACTTATTTTCAAAAAGAGAATAGTTTCCCTGATTATGTTCCTTTTGAGCCGACAAAATGCGAAGTGATTATGCTATGCGGTTTGCCAGGAACAGGAAAGGATACTTTTATTCAAAAGCACTATAAGAATTGGGAAGTTGTGTCTTTAGATGCTATTCGGCGAGCACATAAAATTTCTCCAAAAAACTCTAAAGCCAATGGAAAAGTAATCCAATTGGCTAAAGAATTGATGAAAACTTATTTGCGAAAGCAGCAATCTTTTGTATTCAATGCCACAAATATTAAACAGCAATTGCGCGAACAATGGATTGATTTATTTACCACTTATAGAGCTAAGGTGAAAATAATTTATTTAGAAGTGCCTTATTTGCAATGGATGCAGCAAAATAGGAATAGGGAACACGTTGTTCCTTCAAAGGTGATGGAACGAATGCTTGGAAAATTAGAAATGCCTTCTTTGACGGAAGGGCAGGAAGTGGAGTTTTTAGTTAAACAATAAAATTAATAATATTCTAACAAATTGTATTTCATGCAATAAAACCTATTTTTACCACTTGTTTCTCCGAAAGGTGTAATGAAGCGTAACAAAAATGATAATTATATAGGGGGAAGCAGCAATGAATACGACTAAGTACAGTGTGTACTAAGTAACGAGTAATCAGTATGATTGATAAGACAATAACTAATTATGAAAACATCCACTTTCTTCACGACTTTCTTTCTAATGTTGGTTTTTCTATTAATAGCCGCTTGTGCTAAAAAAATTAATCAAACACCAACAATGCCTACTCTTTCTCCAGAAGAAAAAGTGACACAATTAGGAGAACAACTTTTCAAAAAAGATTTTTCTTTGGACTACAACAAAGAGAAAACGGTTGTCTGTATTGCGAAAGCTATCAAAAGACGACCTAATGACCCTTTTTCTACCTTATCATTTGTACTTTACGAGCTAGATTCGGGAGCAACTATATTTGAAGAGATTATTCCTAAGGCTACTGGAAAATGGTTGAATAATGAGGAGTTTCAAATAACGACTATACCCGGTAGAGTCCCCACAAAAGGCGCTCAAAAAACTGGTTTTGTATACAACGTTAGCAATAAAACTAAAAGAAAATTGTAATACTATTGTCTCCTCAATGCTTAAAATGTGAAAGTAGTATGATGCCTTCATATTTAAGTTGATACAAAAACTACTAAACACCAACTTTAACCAAAACATAGACTATGTATCGTTTTAGATTTACCCTATTTACTTTTTTTGTCTCCACTTTATTGTTGATTACTGCTTGTCAACAGCAAGCACAACAATTACCTATTAAAAAAATTGCCAAAAAAAGCTGGAAGAAAACTAAACAGGAAACCAAACAGAAAAAAGAACTACGCTACGAAGGTCCTCATAATTTTTATGAATATCACCACCGTATCCGAACTAGAGCGGGTGATTTAAAGCCCAGATATACTACGAATTACAAGCAGGCAGCTTTCCAAAAAGCATTGCGTTTGAGCAAGCGGCAAGGAGTTGCTCGGAATCGACAGCTAGATTGGGAAGAGCGTGGACCGGGGAATGTCGGTGGTCGTACAAGAGGCATTTTAGTGGATAAACGAGATGAGACCCATTTTACTTGGTTAGTTGGTTCTGCTGGTGGAGGTATTTGGAAAACAACAGATGGTGGACAAAATTTTACCTTAAAGACCGAAGAATTACCAAATATGTCTACCACTACTTTGGCAGCTAGTGATGCAGACCCTGCTATTATTTATGCAGGAACTGGAGAAGGAATTGATGGTCAAATGATTGGAGGAGACGGTATTTATAAAAGTTTTGACGGAGGAGAGAATTGGGCCTTGTTGCCTGTAACCGGAAATAATCAACAATTTGAAAATGTCTTAAGATTGGTGGTTGACCCAGAAAACCCCAATATCGTCTTAGCAGCCACTCGGCGATCATTCAGAATACCTGACGGTGATGATAATAATCTACTTACCAATGGGTATATCATGAAAAGTGAAAATGGTGGAGCGAGTTGGAAAGAAGTATTTACGGTTGAAGGTAATCCAAGAGGTACCTTTTCGCAAGCTGTTCAGCAAATTGTAGCAGACCCTAGCAATTTTAATATCCTTTATGCGGCCGCAAGAAATTTTGGTATTTTAAAATCTACAGATAAAGGAGAAACATGGGTTCGAGTATATAATGCAGCAAGAGAAAATTTTGGACGTATGGAACTGGCCGTTTCTCCTGTTAACCCTCAAGTCATTCATTTTGCTACAGAAGCAAATGGAACAGCTAATTTAATCCGGTCTTCTAATGGTGGCGTAACTTGGAATGCGGTTTCTGGAGATTTTGGTAACTGGTTAGGTGGACAAGGCTGGTATGATAACACAATTGCAGGACACCCATTTGATGCCAATAAAGTACTCGTTGGCGGTTCGGGCCCTCTTTTATCTATTACCTCATCTGGCGATTCTGTAGGGGTGACTGTTTTGGGAGATATTATTAACCAAACTCAATTTATCAATTTATACAATCCTGACGGAGCAGCAGCAGTTTTAACGATTGCAGATTTTTATACTGATTTTCTAGGATTACCAGCTCCTGAAACAGCAGAAGACTTGGTGCCTATCGAGATTCGCTTTGGTTCGGGAATAGCACAAAAAGCACATCGCCATTTTGCAGATGAGAACATAGAAAATACTTATTTGGATTATGTAGATGTGCCTTTCCAAGTTTGGGATGTATTAGCAGATAGACAATTAATGGTTTCTTTTAATGATGCAGATAATAATGGACAGTGGTCTATCAATCCTGTAGGAGAGGAGTTAGACCCTGAAAATTCAGATGAAATTCTCATCATTCATTCATTGGATTATAATGCTAATCAACCAGCTGCAGAATTGACAGGTATTTTGAATAAAGGTATTTATGCTGTTTTTGCAGGTACCTTTGCTGGCGCGGAATTGGGCACACAAACCTTACCTGATGCGAAAATTTTGATTAGGACAAGTACAAAGACAAGTATTGGCTCTTCTTTTGAAAACATAGCAGATGGCTATGGTCAATATGGAGGTTCTTCTAAAGGAGTACACGTAGATCATCATAATATTATTCTTATTCCAATCGATGAGGCTACAGGTACTTTTTATATTATTAATGGAAATGACGGTGGGGTTGCTTTCTCTAAAGACAGTGGCGAAACTTTTGTACAAACAGGAGATACTTTTAAAGAAGAACAAAATTTTGACGGAACTACTACCATTTTCGAAACAACTTTAGGTTATAATACTTCCCAGTTTTATGGCGTGGATAAGATGAATGGAGCAGATCGTTATATCGGCGGAACACAAGACAACGGTAGTTTTGTCTCCCCTGCTAATGCGGGGACTAGAAGTGTTTGGTCGATTGCTCCGAGTGGTGATGGATTTGAAGCTGCTTGGAATTATGGAAACCCTGATTTATTATTAGAATCTTCTCAATTTAATAATGTCTACCGTAGTGATGATAGAGGAGTTACTTGGAACCAAGTTAATTTACCAGGAAATGGACCTTTTGTAACCAGAATAGAAGCGTCTAAACAAGACCCAGATTTAGTATTTGGTATTAGTTCTTTAGGCGTCTTAAAATCTACGGATTTTGGATTGAATTGGTCGGTTACTGATATGCCTGAGGAATGGCGATTTAATGGCAATGCTATTGCTGTATCTGAAGCTTCTCCTCAAGTTGTTTGGACAGGTTCGGCTTTTACCGAATTTGAAAAAATGGTGGTCTCAACAGATGGAGGTAGCTCTTTTGTTCCAACAAGCGGTTATGATCAAGCGATTCTAGGTACGATTACAGGAATCGGAACACATCCTTTAAATAAAAATAAGGCTTATGCGCTATTTTCTATTGCAGATGGTCCTAAAATTTTAGAAACGTCAGATATGGGCGCTACTTGGAGCGACCTTTCTGGGTTTGTGACCAACCAGCCTGAAAGTAATAATGGTTTCCCTGATGTAGCTACGTTTTCTTTGGTAGTCATGCCGCATGATACCAATCAAATTTGGGTAGGGACGGAAATAGGTTTGTTTGAATCTTTAGATGGTGGGGCAAGCTGGAATTATGCGGATAACGGATTACCGCCAGTTCATATTTATGAGATGAAAGTGGTCAATGATGAAGTGGTGATAGCAACCCATGGTCGAGGTATCTGGTCCGTCAGTATTCCAGAACTAGAAGGATACGAACCTTTACCTGCTTTGATAAGCCCCCAAGTAAGTATTACTGGAACTGGATTTAATGGGCAGATAGCTGGAGATGCCAATTTGAGAGCGGCTTATGATTCTACTATTTTGGAAATCTTTTTGCCGACAGAAGGTGAACCCATTTTATTAGACCGTAAAGTGCTTGCAGGGAATAGTGAAAAAACAAATGTGCCATTCGAGCTTCAAGTAGATTTAACTACGGATACGATTATAGCTGCAGATATTACCCTTACGGCTTATGCAGATGGTGAAGTGCTAGTAAGTAGAGGAAAGGCCCTAATCTATGATGTAGATGAAGAGCCAGTGACGACTTATAGTAATGATTTTGATGCAGACCAAAGCGATTTTGCTCGTTTAGGCTTTAATGTTTACCAAGCGCCTAATTTTGAAAGTAAGGCCTTACATTCTCCGCATCCATACCCAGGAAACAATCAAGAGTTTATTGCGATTTTCCAGCAACCAATTACCGTGGAAGATTCGACGACGCTACTTACTTTTGATGAAGTTGTTTTGGTTGAAATAGGCGATTCGCCAATTTTTGGAGACGAATTCTTTTACGATTTTGTAACAGTTGAAGCGACGAACGATAATGGCGAAACATGGATAACGCTGGATGGTTATGATTCGAGTAGAGAAGATGCTTGGACAACAGCCTATGAGATTGGGATTAATGGCGGAGCAGAATTAATTCAATCTAATCAAATTGGTTTATCTGGCTTTTTTGAAGAAGGTGACGTGGTTTATCTTCGTTTCCGATTGGTGTCTGACCCGCTTGTAGAAGGTTGGGGTTGGATGATTGACAATCTGGAGTTAAAATCTCAAGTGACGGCTGTAGAGGAATTACCTGAAACGGTAGCTTTAAAGAATTTCCCTAATCCTTTTACTAGTTCTACTATTTTGCAGTATACCTTGACGGAAAAAAGTGAAGTGAGTGCTGTCCTATATAGTTTAGATGGTAAAGAAGTGAGCCAATTAATTCAGACGACTCAAAATGCTGGACGACATACTTATGAAGTAAATACCAGTAGTTTACAGACTGGTATGTATATATGTCGATTTAAGGTGAATGGAGCAGAGCAAACTTTGAAGTGGATTAAGAAATAAATTTTTTAGCGTAGAGAGTAGAAACCACCTGCTTCATGTTGGCTTCGTTGAGCGCATAGAGAGGGCTTAGGATTAAAAATCCTAAGCCCTTTTTTATCTTTACATCTTTCCTTTTAACACCTCCAAGGCTTTAGTCAAAGCATCATCTCGTTGACTAATCATTTCTTCCACATTTAAAGGCACAAAAATATCAGGTTCTACACCATAACCGACAAACTCCCGACCATCGGGGTAAGTATCTTTTTTTGTACATATTCTAGCCCAAGCACCGCCTGGTAATTGATAGGACATTGGTTGGCCCGTACTTCCAAAAGATTTTTGACCAATAGTGGTAGCGCGTCCTGCTATCCCATCTAACATAACTAAAAAATCTTCGGCAGCGGAGGCTGTTCCATTACCTAGTAAAACAACTAATGGAACGGTTAATTTCTTAGCATTCACATTATTCTCATAAGTCATGGTATCACCTTTGTACCAATGAATCCCTTTGCCAATTTCATAGGCTTCCATAAACCAGTCAATTGATTCTTGATTCCAACCATCAAAATTTTCTTCCATCACCATACTGGCGCCCCATGCTTTATAGGCCGCTTTATGCTCTCTAGTTTGCCATAGCGAACCAACTAATAGTTTTTGGTCTGTAAAATATTTTAGAATTTCTGCGCCTACTCCAGAATTGCCGCCACCGTTTTTCCGTAAGTCGATAATGATGCCTTTACTTTTATATAATTCGGGTAGTGCTGCAACAAATTTGCTTACTACAATAGTGTCACTAAACGTATTCAGGTCAACCTTAATGATGCCTTTATCAAAATTATGTAGTTCAAAAGGCGTCCATTTTTTACTCTTTTTGGCAAATTTTCCTTTACTAGTTTTGCTATGTAATCGAGCGGAATGTTTGGCTGTTTTCCCATCGGGACGAATAAACTCCATTTCCGTTATTTGTGTGGTATCGGTTAAGTGCATGTACCAAGAAGATATGGCTTCGTTCCACAATTCATGTGAGGTAGAAGCGGAGATATAGGGAATTATTTTTTCTTGTAAATAGGCTTTGGTTGGTTGCCCATTAACCTTAACCAATTCTGAGCCTATTGGGACATTTTTAGCATACCCATTGAAGACATTATCTACATAGAAACGCTGATTGATATTTTTAAAAAAAACGCGGATGTAAATTTGACCCTTTGTTATTTCTCGACCATTCCAAATATCTGTGTGTCCATCTTTTAATAAGGCACAAAAGAGCTTCATTTCGTTATAATAGTCAAATGTGTTTTTAGTGGCTAAAACTCGTGGAATAAAGACTTGGTATGCACTATCCCAATTCACATCTGTTTGTTCAAAAAATGCAAAATTATACTTGGCTTCTGACCAAAATTGAGATAAGCCATATAGCTTTTCTTCATCGCTGAGATTATGTTCTAAGTCATAAAATTGGGCATTTAAAAATAAGGGACAGCAGCATGCAAGAATAAAAAGTAATTTGTTCATTAGTCGATGATTTTGACGTAGTTTGAAAATTCATTTTCAAGGACAAATATGCAAGCTGCCATTAAAAGAAAATTGTAAAAAAAAGACAAGGCCTTATTTTACTTCAATTATGACCTTTTTCTGAACATTTTGCAGCGATTTCTGCAATTTTAGAGGTGAATTTTCAGTAAAAAATTGAAATTCTTTAATAAAATGACTTTGGTCGTAATACCCACTTTCGTAAGCAATTTGTGTTAATTTCTTAAAAGGAGCAAAGTGAATTTGTTGGAGTGCCTTGCGAAATTTAACAATCCTGAGGTAAGCTTTAGGAGATAAATTAAAATAACTTTTAAATGTACGGATGAGTTTTTTCTCAGAGCAATTTAGTTGCTGATTCAAGGCTTTGATAGTTAAGTTGCCTTGATGTTGGTGGATGATTTGAAGGCTTTGTTGTAAAAAAGGATGCTTAAAAAACGCCAATTGGGTTAATAGAAATTGTTCTACCAATTGTCCTCGAGTTCCAAAGTCTTTTTCTTGAAAAATAGTTGCAAAGGTTTCGGTTGCAGTCTTGTCAAAAAGATGAGTTAAAATATCTTGTTCTAAAAGATAAGTAGGGGCAGGAAATTTGAAAAAATGATAATAGCCTAAGGGCGTAAAGTCTATGCATATTTCATCTAAGGTGCCTTCCAATTCAAAGTGATGGGGCGCTAAATACATGCCCGATAAATAGGCATTAATCGGTTGGCCTCTAGTTACCCCTTTTACATTCTTTTCATATTGGATTAATTTTTTTTCTTGAATGATGCCCAAACAAATATTCGTATTCGCATACGAGGTAATCCGACGTTTTAGATTCGATTGTTCTCGATAATTGAAAAGAATGTATTCAACTAACCCTTTTAAATAAGGCGATTGAATTTGATGAACATAAAATTGCATTTTGAATGTTTTGGTAACTATTTAAGTTGCTTTACTTCAAAGAGCTATAAAGAACGGAATTAGTTGCTTCTAAATTCTAAATGCGGGAAAATTAACCATAAAAAAATAATCGGATGATTTGTACATTAGGAATTATACTACTGGTAGACTTTACAGATGATTTTTTATATTGTGAAATCAATTAAAGGGCAATAGGGAAGTTATACACTTTATTTTGTCTAAAACTAAAATCAAAAACATGAAATCTTTATTCTTTACAATGTTGTGTTGCGTACTTTCTTGCACAGTGATGGCTCAAGAATTTATACCACTGTTTAATGGAAAAAATTTAGACGGCTGGAAGGCAAGCACTGAGAACCCCAATTCTTTTATCGTAGAAGATGGTTTATTAGTTTGCCGTGGTGGTCGTGCACACCTTTTTTATGAAGGAGAAAGTGGTGCACCAGATTTTAAAAATTTTGAATTAAAATTGAGAATAAAAACAACTGCTGCTTCTAATTCAGGAGTGTATTTTCATACCAAGTACCAAGCATCAGACTGGCCAAGTATAGGCTTTGAAGCACAGGTCAATTCTAAACATAGCGACCCAAGAAAAACAGGAAGTTTATATGGAGTCGTGAATGTCTGGGCACCTGTTAATCCTGATGAACCTTTTGTCTCAAAAGTCAATGAAAACAGAGAAGTTTTTGTCATGGCTCCGAGAGCACCTTCTATGGACGGTGAATGGTTTGATTACCATATTATTGTAAAAGATAATCGGATTCAAATTAAAGTCAATGGTCTGACGACTGTAGATTGGACACAACCCAAGGATTGGACAAAATCAAGAAGAATAGGGAGTGGTACGGTAGGCTTACAGGCCCACGACCCAACATGTGATGTTTACTATAAAGATATCCTGTTGAAAGTTTTGGATTAGGAACGGTAAAAAATAAGTGCTGCGATTTTCAGATGATTTCTTTTTTCAATTAAAGTACGCTATTAGAATAATTTTTAACAATAGTTGATAACGAAGGGCTAATAAACGGGTGTTTCCCTGTACTTATTAGTCCTTCGTTAAGTAACTGATAACCAACTATTTAATAAAGTATTAGAAGTTGGTAGTCTTTGAGGCGTTTATTGTAAATTATATTTTAGGAGAATAAATTTCTTTTGTTCGACAAATAAAGAAAACACCTAGATTTAGCAGCAGCAATCCAAAAATAAATAATCCCCATTGACTCATAGTTGGCACGACTACTTTAAAACAATTATTTGCATCGCAGGCAGGTAAGTCAAAGGATAAATCAATTATACCATTATTAACGGTAATCTGACCACTAGCACCAGCTGCTTTGAAAAAATCTACCTCCAATATTCCATTAGCATCTGTCATACCTAAGAGGGTAGTATTTGTAACAGGAATAAGACTATTATTTAGAAAGTTATTTGAAGCATTATCGGTTAAAGTAATGGTTTGGTTAGCTGTTCCTGTGTTAATTGTCAAAACATCATGGAAATGAGTAATTAATCCATCACTATTCTTAATGTTCATGAGGTTTGTACAATTACATGGGTCGGCAATCGAAATGGCACATGGATTTACTTTGATTTTAAAGGTAGTTGGAAGGTTTAAGCAACTATTAAAAAGTCCGTTGACAACTATTTCAGCCTCAATGGGTGCAGCTTCAGCATTGGTAGCAATAAAAGAAGGTATATCTCCTGCGCCACTAGCTGCTAAACCAATATTGATGTTATCATTTGTCCAAGAAAAATCCATTCCTGGTTGACTGCTGGTAAAAGGAATTAATGGAATGCTAGCACTACTACAGATACTTTTATCTGTAACTGCATCAGTCGTAGGTACTCCATCTGCACAAAATTGTTGAGCATCAGCTACACTTAAGCAGTAGCCTTTATTATTATTAATGGTTCGGGGATTTGCTCCTGCAAGATAGGTGCAGATAGGAGGAATGGAGCAAAAGCATAATTTACTATTTGACGTAATATTCAAATTTGAACCAAGAGAAGATAAATTAGTAAATGCAGGTAACTCTAATAGTTCGGAATTACTTTGAATGGTCAAGGCAAAACCAATTGTAACTAAATTAGGAAAATCAGGAAACTCGTCTTCAATTGTGTTCCCAATCCATAAACCTCCTCCTACGGAGGTAATATTTTCGAATCCAGTAAGCGTTGCTAGTTTAGGATTGGTTCTTATAGCGAGTGACCCACCAACCGATGTCATCGACACAGGCGCTGCTAAAGTAACTAATTCTGGATTATTTTCTACTATAAAACTACTGGTCAAATTTCCGCCAACATTTTGCAAGTTTAAACTTATTGCATTGGCATTATTGTTTATAAGAATATCAAAGTTAACAGCAGTTAGATTTGAAAAATCTGGCAAGTCATTTTCCAATGTATTGGCAATGGTTAAACCACCTCCGATGGAAGTAATATTCTCGAGACCAGTAAGCGTTGCTAGTTTAGGATTGGTTTTTACAGCAAGTGACCCACCAACTGACGTCATTGATACGGGTGCTGCGAAAAAAGCTAATTCTGGATTATTTTCTACTATAAAACTACTGGTCAAACTTCCGCCAACATTTTGTAAGTTTAAACTTGTTGCATTGGCATTATC
>CALJVJ010000161.1 GCA_937974625.1 uncultured Saprospiraceae bacterium | reverse complement strand
AGTGCATTAGGTTGTGGATAGACTAATTTTAATTCATTTCCTTTAACTAAAACGATTTCAGTATTAGCTTTAGGGCTCACACAAATCCAGTCAATCCCCTTGGGTGCTTTTTTGGTGCCATTGGTTTCAATTCCAACTTCTAGTCCCACCTTATGAAAAGCTTCAACCAATTTTTTATCGAGTTGTAATAAAGGTTCTCCACCTGTACAGACCACATAAGGGGTGCCTATATCCGCTCCTTTGGCATCGGTTTTCCAAAGTGCTTTCACTGCTTTGGCAAGTTCCTTAGGCGTTTTATATTTCCCACCATTCACGCCATCTGTTCCCCAAAAATCGGTATCACAGAATTGACAAATGGCTTTGTGGCGGTCTTTCTCGCGACCGCTCCATAAATTACAACCAGCAAATCGACAAAAAACTGCTGCTCGACCAGTATGGGCGCCTTCTCCTTGTAGGGTATAATATATTTCTTTTACTGCGTACAGAGTGGATGTTTTTGATATAAAATTGAATGTGCAAAATAACGGTTTTTTTAGGATAGATAGTTCCGAATTTTACTTTTTATCCTACTTTTGCGGATGCAACCAACCAACCTGCCTTTATATACTGCTAGATTTTTATTGCTTTGTGTCAGTTTTGCGCTTTTTGGAGCTAGCTTTAATATGATAATTCCTGAATTACCATCCTATTTAACGAGTTTGGGAGGGGAAGATTATAAAGGCTTAATCATTGCTTTATTCACCTTGACAGCGGGAATTTCTCGACCATTTAGTGGCAAATTAGCGGATACGATAGGGCGAGTACCAATAATCATTTTTGGTGCGGTTATATGTATCATTTGTAGTTTAATTTATCCCGTTTTAACTACCGTAGGAGGCTTTTTGTTATTGCGTTTATTGCATGGATTTTCAACAGGTTTTACCCCAACAGCAATAACCGCTTACGTAGCAGATATTGTATCAGACAAGCGTCGAGGAGAGGCAATGGGAATTATTGGGATAAGCATCAATTTGGGTGGTTCTATTGGGCCATCTGTCGGTAGTTATTTAGCGGCCTACCATTCTTTGGAACTCATGTTTTATACTTCCTCAGCCGTGGCATTTATTTCGATGTTGTTATTATTGGGACTAAAGGAAACCTTACCGAATAAACAATCATTTCATCCTAGATTATTAAAGTTGAATCGAACCGAAATAATTGATAGGCAGTCAGTTATACCAGCAGTTGTTTGTGGGCTAATTTATCTTGGGTTTGGTGCTATTATAACGATTACCCCTGACCAAAGTGTACATTTAGGAATGATAAACAAAGGCGCTTTTTTTACGAGTTTTACCTTGTGTTCTATTTTATCTAGATTAGTTGCAGGGCGATTGTCTGATATTTACGGTAGAGTAGTGGCCATCAGAATATCCGCATTTATGTTGTCCATTGCTTATGTCCTAATGGGGATGTCCAATTCTCCAACTTGGCTGTTGGTATCTGCTGGATTGGTTGGGTTTTCGTTAGGTGTAGGGATACCCGCACTCTTTGCTTGGACGATTGACAGAAGTGAAACCGAAAGTCGGGGAAAAGCCATGGCAACCTTGTATATAGGACTAGAAGTAGCGATTGGTTCAGGTGCCTTATTAGGGGCCGCCATTTATGATAATAATTTTGCTAATTTTTCTAGTGCTTTTAACGTAATTGCCATTTTCCCTTTGATTGCTTTACTATTTTTATGGAAAGAGAAAGATGTGGAGCTAAAATAATTTTATATCTTCACAAATAGAGGAGTAGCTCCATTTTTTAGACGCCAATAAATAATTTAATCTATGCGCATATTGAAATTTCTATTAAAAGTCTTTGTAGTAATAATTGTCTTATTCTTTCTTTCAGGCTTACTTTTTTCTAAAATTAGTTATACGACCAGTCAACGAATTAATTTACCTGTGGAGGAAACTTTTGCCCTATTCAATGATGATAGTAAAATGAAAGATTGGATGATTGGGCTACAATCTTTTAAAGTAATCGAGGAAAAACCTGGTGTGGTAGGAAGTCGCTATCAAATAGTCATTGACGCCCAAGATACTTTTACTAAAATGGAAGAATTAGTTACGGCCTATAAAAAAAATGAGAAAGTATCTCTAACTATTGAGTCGGTAGAAATGATTAAGATGGATAATTATACTTTTCAAACTATTGATAATCAGACCCTTATTCAAAATAAATCCACTACTGAGGGAAAGACTTATTTTCTGAAATGTTTATATGCGTCTTTCTATTTTTTTATAAAACGAACGGACCAAGGAATTTTAGATAGCTTTAAGGCATATGCAGAAAGTGGAATCAAAACAAAGGGATAAGGTCTAGAGGAATAGAAAGTAGTAGTAGCAAGCTTATCTTATGCGCTCCCTTACACCAAGGATAGAATGTTAAAAAATAAAATTAGCCATTAATAAAAGGAATTTATGCGTTGTAATAAAAATGCAATGAATGATTCCATACCGATTATATTTAGTCTTCCTAGGCTTAGTATTAGCCCTACCGATATTTTCTCAAACATATATAGGCCTAAAAGGTGGTGTCAATCAATCAAAAGCTAATTTCATATTTGATATAAATCCTAGTACGATTATCAGTAGCTCGGACCTTTTAGGGTATCATTTTAGTGTGCCTTTAGAGATAGAGCTTAATGAAATGGTAAATTTTTTGCCAGAAGTAGCCATCATCTCAGAAGGGACAATTTTCTCGGCACAAATTAAAGAAGAGCAACGTACTTACAATAATACCATTACGTACCTTAAGTTTCCTATTATGGGGAAATTGAAATTATTAAAAAAGAAGTATTATGAATTTGGCATTGTAGGCGGGGTAGTACCTGCGGTAGCTTTAGATGTCTCTTCCTTTTATTTTACGTCTTTAGATTGGAGCCGTACAGTCGATTTGCCGCTAGATTTTGCTGATGCAGGCATCAAACGGTTTGATTTAGCAGTATCTTTTGGATTGAATACAGAAAAAGCAATAGCAAAAGGCTTAAAAATTATGCTAGATGTTCGTTATAATTTAGGCATGATAAATATTGGAAAGCATACAAATTTAACGAACACTACAGAGAGCTTTAGTTTAACAGTTGGTCTTTTGACCCCTTTGTTTAATAAGCAAAAGATAGTTAGATTATAAAACCTAATTGGTTGGAACCATTTATACTTTTTATTTTGAAAACAGATTATCAGTTATTTTATCAGGCACTCTAAGATAAGATTTAGATTTTCTTTCTTCCATTTCAGCGAGTTGGTCCAAACCAAAATTTGTCGAATCTCCATTAAAGAGGACTCTCCAAATCTTACCTTGTTTCGATTCAGATATGTACAAAGAACCATCTGGGCCTTCTGACAATCCCATTGGTCTATATTGAACCTCATCTAGTAATTTTACGGTCTCCATTCCAGTAAAACCATCTGCAAAAACTTCCCATGTCCCTACAGGTTTTCCATTTTTAAAAGGAAGAAAAGCGACGATATAACCAGCTTGTGGGTAGGGAGTTCTATTAGCCGACCCATGAAATGCAACGAATGCACCATCTTTATACCGAGCGGGAAATTGGTCACCTTTATAAAATAATAAATCATTAGGCGCCCAATGAGCAGGTAGGCCCATTAAAGGTTTATTATAGTCTGCTTCTTTTATACCATCTCCGCCATATTCTGGAGCTAAAATTCTTTTATTTTGAAAATGGTCATAATAACTATAAGGCCAGCCAAAATTATCTCCTTTTTTTATTTTAATAAATTCTTCTGATGGTAAAACAGCCTCGTGCCATGGTGTGTAATACTGTGGGGCATGGCTGTATAAGAAATCTCTACCATGGTTCAAAGCATAAAGGCTATTATCGGTTTGGTTCCAGGAAAGGGCAACGATGCTTCTCAAACCTGTGGCAAATCTAGTGCCGTCTGATTGGAATTGACCTTTTTTATTTTTATCAAATTTCCAGATACCCCCAAAATTCTTTAGGTCGCGGCAAGGAGCATAGCCCTTGACACCTGCATAAGATTTATCACCTTTGGCTGTAGCCCAATTTTCACAGGCATTAGTTGGTGCGCTAAAAGTAACATACATGCCATTTTCATTATCAAAAGCAAGCGACTTCGCATTATGCCACCGAAGTGGAAAACGGTCTGTCAAGATGACCTCTATTGGACTATTTGGAATTAATTTATTTGATGTTAACTTTTGACGATATACCACCAATTCCGAGCTGAAGTACACATAATCATTATGAATGCGCATTTCTGTTGCGAAAGTGCCATCATTTGGATAGTCGCCCCATCGTTGAATAATATCTGCCTTACCATCGTTATCCGTATCTCTCAATGCAACATTTCCTTTCCTTCCTTCTCGGATGCTCAATTTTACATAAATATCCCCATTGTCTCGAACAGCTATATGTCTAGATGGCCCAACACTATCTACAACGACCAGCGCCCCAAATCCAGCGGGTAAGAATAAACCACCATTATCTCCATCCGTTTTGGGAGTAGGCAGAAGGGATGTTTTAGGCTCAGATACTGTTGTACCTTCTCTAGAACTATTCTTACAAGAGATAACTAAAAGGACAATCGTTAATATAATTATCGTTAAATTTTTCATCTATAGCTATTTTAGCTTCCCCTTTAAATCCTTTTTTACAAATTTTGTTAGGAACTTTAAGATAGGACGTTTTAAGAGAAAACGCTTTGTTTGCGTAAAAGTAGAAAAATTTAGAAGAGGCAAAAAAAAAATAGCGAATTGCATTTGCAATTCGCTATTTTTTTATCAAAAATTTTTTGATGCTTATTTTTTAGACATTCGCTGAGTCGTCACCACTTTTCCATCATTACCTAATAATTGAACAAGGTACATACCACGCGGCAAATCAGTTACATCATATCGTTCGTCCTTCAGAGCGGAAAATTTTTTCATTTTTCGACCTACTAAGTTGTAGATAATAATGCTACTAACACCAGATACATTATTAACTCCAATAAAATTGAAAGCAGGATTAGGATAAATTTTAATGACTTTTTTTACGATAGCAGATTTGCTATCAGTATAATTTGCTTGGGATTGCCCATTAGCAATAATAGAAAAATAAAGGAAAGGTATTAAAAGTAAAACTTTTCGCATAGGCGACGTCGGTTCGTAGGTTATAATTAACAAATTGGGTGCTAAATCTTTTTCTATTATAGGGAAATATTTGTAGTCACAAATAATAAAGCAAATTAAGCCATTTTTGTTTATAATCCTAGTAACAATATCAACTATTAAACAAATTTTAACATAAGCAGGGCAATAAAACGCAGAAAGGTAAATAAGAGACAGAAGTTCTAGTTAGCGGAATTTTAAAAAATTGGATTTATCATTTTTTCAAATGGTAAATATTAGTTTTATAGATGCTAAATAGAGTCGTTTAAAAATTGAAAACTAATAATCCAGCCAGATTTCTCTCCACCTAATAAAAATAAACTAGCTTTGCGGTATTATAGAAATTACCCATATATATAAAGTGTAAAACTATTGACTGATGACTAATCTAAGTATCAACATTAATAAGGTAGCCTTAATAAGAAATTCAAGAGGGGCTAATTATCCGGACTTAGTAAAGGTGGCAAAGGATTGTGAAAAGTTTGGTGCCCAAGGAATTACCATTCATCCAAGACCAGATGAACGACATGCTCGATATGCCGATGTACCTGCATTGAAAAAAGTAGTAAAGACAGAATTAAACATTGAAGGAAATCCGATTCCGAAGTTTTTAAAAATGGTATTAAAGCATAAACCACACCAGTGTACCTTAGTTCCAGATGCACCAGATGCAATTACCTCAGATTCAGGATGGGACACGATTAAGCACAAAGCGTTTTTGACAGATACCATAGCAGAATTGAAAGCAGCAGGTATTAGAACGTCTATTTTTATAGACCCAGTGGAAGCAATGATAGCAGGAGCAAAGGAAGTTGGGACAGATAGAATAGAATTTTATACGGGACCCTACGCGCATAATTTTTCAAAAAACAAAAAGAAGGCAGTGAAACCATATGTAAAATGTGGAAAACTGGCGCATAAATTAGGATTAGAGATAAATGCAGGGCACGATTTGAACACCGAGAACTTAAATTATTTCTTAAAAAATGTGGGTAATGTAGCAGAAGTATCGATTGGGCATGCGCTAATTAGTGATGCATTATACTACGGTTTACATCATACGGTTTTGATGTATTTAAATGCTTGTCGGGGTTGATACCGTAAAAAAATTGGCAGTCGAAAGACGGACTTTTTGCTAGTTGTAAAGAAAATTAATAGCATTAGAAGTTGTTAAGGAAAAATTAAAGAAAAGACGGAGATATTTTGTTTGAGAGGTCGTTTTGTAAAAGATTAGCATAAATTAAAAAAAAAAATCAATTAACAAATTGATAATTGTAGTTTTGATTTTTAGCTTTTTTTTAAGAAAAATTAATTATTTTATACATATTTTGAAAAAATAATAAGAAAATTAGGTTCGAAAAATATTCAATATTTAAAATATAATATTTTTTTAAAGACGTTGTTAAGAATAATATTCTGCTTTCCCGACTATTGATAATAAGGGTAGTTTGAAACTTTTTTTCAAGTGCAAGCAGCGGTTTTATTAAAAATCTAGTTAAGCTAGATGTCAGCGTTAAGAAAAAGTTAATAATAGATTGTAAAAAATCGAATTAACTTTCCTAAATTTGGGACTTTATTTTTTCATAAAAAAATTCGGATTCGTATGAAAAAACTTTCACTAGTTTTGACGATGGTATTGTTTTGCTTAGGAATTACTATGGCACAACGTACGATCACAGGTACAGTAACAGATGAGAGTGGTGAATCTTTAATTGGTGCTTCGGTATTGGTTAAGGGATCTACCACTGGAACAGTTACTGACATTGATGGTTCCTATAGTTTGGACGTTCCTGCCGGCGAACAAACTTTAGTATTTAGCTACACAGGGTATGCTACACAAGATGTAGTTACTTCTGCTTCCAACGTTTTAGACGTTGTACTTTCTGAAGGTCTTGAATTAACCGAGGTGGTTGTAACCGGTCTTGGTATCAAGAAAGAGAAGAAAGCCTTAGGATACGGTGTATCTACAATTGCAAACGACCAAATTGCTGGAAAGGCAGAAGGTGACGTTGCAAGAATTTTAAGAGGTAAAGCTACAGGTGTAGATATTACCCAAACTTCAGGTTTAGCTGGTTCAGGTACCAACGTAATTATTCGTGGGTATTCTTCTATTACTGGTTCAAACCAACCGTTATTCGTAGTAGATGGTATTCCATTTAACACGGATACAAACACAGATCAAGGTTTCGGTTCTGGTGGTGCAACAGCATCTTCTAGATTCCTAGATTTAGATCCAAACTCAATCGCTGAGATTTCTATTTTGAAAGGTCTTTCTGCAACTGTACTATATGGTGAAGCAGGTCGTAATGGTGTAGTATTAATTACTACAAAGAACGGACAAGGTGGTGCTGAGGCAAACAAAGGATTAGAAGTATCTGTAACGCAAACAATTGCGCAGACAGAAATTTCTAACGTTCCTGATTACCAGAACACATACGGAAACGGGTTCTCTGGTGGTTTTGGATGGTTCTTTTCTAACTGGGGAGCAGCATTTAATGATTTAAATGCATCTTCTTATGGAAATGATTACAAGGGAGAAAAGAATGGCCAAGTATTGATTACACACCCATTAGATCAAGCACAGTACAATGATGACTTACCTGAGTTCATTGGTGCGGAATATGCTTACCAACCTTTTGAAAGTGTTGAGAATTTCTTTGAGACTGGTTTGACTTCTCAAACTTCTGTTTCTTTAGAAAGTAAGTTAGGAGCTAACTCTTCAATGAGTGCAACCTACTCTTACCTATCTGATGAAGGATTTACACCGGAATTAGATGAAGTAAAAGGTATTAAGTCAGGAGGTGGTGGCCCATCTAACTACTTAAGAAAGCACAACTTTGGTTTAGGTGCTTCAACACAATTACAAAATGGGATAAAATTAAAAGGTTCATTTAACTATGCTGATTCTGAAAAATTGTCTCCATTAACTGGACAGGCATTTGGTGGTGACGGTAATGGTTTATTTGCAGCCTTATTATTTACTCCTCGTTCTATGGATTTATTGGGACTTCCATACCAAAGCCCACTTGATGGGTCTAACGTATACTACCGTAGAGGTGGTCCAATTCAAAATCCATTATGGACTTTGAATAATTCAGGACAAGCAGAAGATGTAAATCGTTTTTTCTCTACTTTAGAGGCTAGTTACGAAATTGCACCTTCTTTAACTGTTTTATACCGTGTAGGTATGGATCAGTATTCTCAGAATAACTCAAGATTTATCAACAAAGGAGGACCAAGATCTCCAGATGGTGAATATGTAACTTCTGAAAGAAAGAATAGAATTACTGACCAAATCTTAAATGTTTTATTTGATCAGAAGTTATCTGATGACTTAAACTTAGATGGTATTCTTGGTGTAAACTTAAGAAGTGAAAAGAATGATGGTAGTGCAATTGTAAGTACACAACAGTTTGTGTATGACTTATTCACACACCAAAACTTTATTACACAAACAGCTTTCTCTGGTGGGTATAATCGTAACACTTTTGGAGCTTACGCTAACTTATCTTTAGGATACCGTAACTTCTTATATGCTACAGTTTCTGGTCGTAATGACTGGACCTCTACATTAGAAAGAGATAATCGTTCTGTATTCTACCCATCTGCATCTGTATCTTTCATTCCAACAGAAGCAGTACCTAGTTTACAAAACAGTAATGTTGTCAACTACTTGAAGTTGAGATTAGGATATGGTACATCTGCGGGTTACCCAATTCCTTACCAAACAAGAACAGTATTAGCTGCTAGTACAAATAACTTTGTAACTAACGGTGGATCAATCTTAAATACTAACCGTTTATCTAACGCCTTAGGTAACCCTAACTTGAAGCCTGAGTTACACAAGGAATTAGAAGGAGGTATTGAAGCTAAGTTCTTGAACAACAGAGTAGGGGTTGATTTATCTTTATACAACAGAGAGTCTACTGATTTAATTATCGCACAAGATTTGGACCCAGCAACTGGTTTTACAACTACAACTGTAAACGGTGCTGAGTTGAATAATAAAGGAATGGAGTTAGGTTTAGACTTGACACCATTAAAGGGAAGAAACTTCTCTTGGGATATTACATTGAACTATACAAAGAACGTATCAGAAGTAACGAAGATTGCTGAAGGTGTAGACCAGATTCAAATTCGTAGCCAAACAGCTGATTTCTTTAATCCAGGTTCTTTCGCAGGATTTTTTGGTGACTTAGGAAACTATGCTATCGTAGGACAACCTTATGGTATCATGCAGGGATCTGCTTTCCAAAAAGATGCAAGCGGCAACTATATCGTTGATGGTCAAGGAAACTACCAAGCAGATTCTGGTATCGGAATCATTGGTGATCCTAACCCAGATTTTACAGCAAACTGGATTAATAATATTTCTTACAAAGGTTTATCTTTTGGTTTCCAATGGCAATACATCAAAGGAGGAGATATCTTCTCTTCTACAGTACAGTCAATGTTAGCTAGAGGTAATACTGTTGATACAGATGTTGACCGTTTTGTACCTGTAATTTTACCAGGTGTGAAGGCTGACGGAACACCTAACGATATTCAAGCATATATTGGTGACACATTCTTTAGAGCATATTTCTTCGCAGACGAAGGTGGTGTATTTGATGCAACATCTATCCGTTTAAGAGAAATTTCTTTAGCTTATGTTTTCCCAACTAAGTTGATTGAAAAGACACCATTCGGAAGAGTAGGTATTACTTTCTCTGGTCAGAACTTATGGTACAGAGCACCTAACTTCCCAGAAGGTATCAACTATGACCCTGAAGTATTGTCTTTAGGAGTTGGTAACGGTAGAGGTTTTGACTTCCGTACTGCACCTACTGCTAAGAAAATGGGTGTAACTTTAAATGCAACTTTCTAAGAAAGGTTGAGCGACAAAAGGTATAGTAATATAAAGTCAACCTTTTATTCGAATATCTATTGTTCAAAACATTTTAGAAATTGTAGATTGACAATTGTAGTTAAATGTGAGGTGTAATCATATGCCCAACGATTTAACGGTCAAACAATTTAACAATCATTTTATTATTAAAATTCAGAAATATTATAAATATGAAGTTTATAACTAAATTATTTCTGCTTGCTTTAATCGTAGGTTTTGTTGCTTGTGATGCGGATTTAGACCTTCAACAAAATCCAAACGCAGTAACACCTGATAAAGCGAGTGTAGGAGATTTATATAACGCTATTCAAATAGATTTTGGTGATTTATATGCCAACGTAGAAGGAACTGGTGGTCAATTGACCAGAATGTACCACATGGGAAGTTTTAACTATGAGGCGCACACAGCACCTGCAACTACCAATGGGATGTGGTTTGAGGCTTACTCAAACTTGTTTCCAGATATGGACGCTTTGTTGGCATTGACAGAAGCAAGAGGACTAGACGTTCACACGGCATCTGTAAAAATTTTAAAAGCTTACACTTTGATGGCTTTAGTGGACAACTTAAATGATGTTCCATTATCAGAAGCTGGACAAGGTACTGATATTGTTTCTCCTGGAAGAGATGGTGGCGCAGCTGTATATGCTGCTGCAGGTACACTTTTAGATGAAGCTATTAGCTTACTTGCTTCTACTTCTGCATCTGGTCCTCCAAACGATTTTTACTACGGTGGAGATGCTTCAAAATGGTCTGCTTTAGCAAATACCTTGAAGTTAAGAGCAGCAATGACAACTAGATTAATTGATCCTTCTGGAGCTGCTGCTACAGTAAATTCAGTTATAGGTAGTGGTAATTATATTAAGGATGCTAGTGGAGATTTCCAAGTACAGTTTGGAACACAGCGTAACAATCCAAACTCTCGTCACCCTTTCTATAATAATCACTATGAAGCAGCTGATGGAGCTTATCTATCTAACTACTACATGTGGTTGTTAGCTGAAGGTAATGTAAATGCAGATGGACTTCCAGTGGCGGATCCTAGAACTAGATATTATTTCTATCGTCAGAAAGATGATTCTATAAATCAAGATCCAACAACTTTTTCTTGTCACTTTTCAACGGTGCCAGACGATCCAGAAGGACGTCCTGCACACTTTGATAATGTAGACCCAAGATTACCTTATTGTGTAGCTACAGAAAATGGTTACTCAGGAAGAGATCATGGTAATGGATCTGGTACTCCACCAGATGGTCCAATTAGAACACACTACGGCTTATACCCAGGTGGTGGATCATTTGATGGTGACTCATTTACGGATACAAGAAATGCTGGTACAACAGGTGGTTTAGGATCAGGTATCTTTCCAATTATGTTATCTTCTTTCGTTGATTTCTTACGTGCAGAAGCAGCTTTAACTGTTGGTACAGGAGAAGATGCAAGAGCGTTATTGGAGGCGGGTATTCGTTCTTCAATTGCAAAAGTTAAAACTTTCGAAAGTAAAGTACCTTCTGAATTGGGCGAAATTCGTATCGTAAGAGGTGAAGAATTTACAGTAGAGCAATTATATGTTCCTACTGCAGAAGATATTGATGCTTACATCGCAATAGTTTTAGATAATTATGACAATGGAGATAAGTTAGATGTCGTAATGACTGAATACTATAAGGCACTTTGGGGTAATGGTTTAGAATCATATAATAACTACCGTAGAACAGGAAAGCCTAGCAACATGGCACCAACATTGGAGCCAGCGGGTGGAGAATTCAGCACGGTATTATTTTACCCAGCAGTACACGTAAACAGAAATTCAAACGCTACTCAGCGTGCATCAAGATCAGAAAGAGTTTTCTGGGATGATGGTTCTGCTAACGTATATTAATAGAGAATCCGAATAGTAAAACTTTAGTCGAAGATTAGAAGAACCTTACTTTTAAAGTGTCCATTTTATTCTTGACTAAAGTTTTACAAATAATATTCATGATTCTTCTATTTAAAATAGACTTTTGTAAAAAGTTATTCATTGTTTTCAGACTGATAAAATGAATAGCTAATTTCAAATAAAATAATAGTTTTTTTATGTTAAAAAATAAATTTTTATTGTTTTTTGGCGCTATTCTAATTCTAGCAACTTCTTGTAAGGATGAGAATTTAGCTCCGATTGCAACGTTCGATGCAGCGGAAAAGGGGGCTTACCCTGCGCTTATCGATGAAACTGTAAGGGATATTAACTTATTCGACATTGCAGGTTCTTCTTATACTTATACTATTGAGTTCATTGACTTAGAGCAAGGTAACTTAGTATCAGAGTATTCAATCCAAGCAACTTACGAAGATGGAGACCCATCTGACGGAGATAACTCTGCGGGACCGATTGAATTCAAATCTTGGCCATCGTCAAGCTTTGAGACAAATGCAAATGGTTTCAAAGGTATCTCTAATATCACGATTACAGCAAGTGAAGCTATGGCTGCATTTGGTTTATCTGATTTAGGACCTGGTGATGTTTTCAAATTCGCAGGTAGAGTAACTACGACAAGTGGGCAGTCTTTTATGGCTTCTAACTCTTCTGCAGCGGTAAACGGTGCAGCATTCCGTGGTCACTTCAACTTTAACCTTACAGCTATTTGTCCTTCTGCTTTAGAAGGAACTTACACAGCGATTTCTACAGCAATCTGGTGTGGAGCTGATGATGGTTATGAGACTACAGTAACATTGTCAAAAGATGGAAAAACTGCATATGATGTAGATGATTTCTCTTTTGGTGCTTACGATCCATGTTATGGAGCAGGCGCTGGACGTCCATTAGGTAACTTAAGATTGGTAGATGTTTGTAACAAGATTTCTGTTACAGGTGCTTCTCAATGGGGTGAAATTTACACTTATTCTGATATGAGTGTAGATGGTAACTCTTGGAAGTTCACATGGTTGAATGACTATGGTGAGGGAGCAACTACTGAGTTGATCAATCCAAACGGATGGCCTCCATTAGAATTGAAGTAATCTAAAATTTAGATTATTCCACATAAATAATAGCCATGAGTTGCAAAACTCATGGCTATTTTTGTTTGTAGTGGGGCAAACAGTTCTCCTTCCTTTATTATATAAATGCCAAATTGTTGCTTATTTTTACAATAGAATTTGGTGAAAATTTTCCACCCTGATTAATTGATTAGTACAACAAAAAAATGCGAATATTTAATACATTTCTAATTTTATTCATCAGCATAAGTGTCTTCGCACAAAATACGGTCGGACTCAAAGCAATTGATAAGAATAAATCTTACGATGGCTATAATTTATTTTACCCACATAATACCAATACCGTTTATTTAGTAGATAACTGCGGGGAATTAGTTCATCAATGGGAGGGAGATAGTGATTATCGTCCAGGTAATATGGTGTATCTACAAAATAATGGAGATTTATTAAAATGTAGTCGGTTTTTTAATCCAACCTTAGATTCTATTTGGGCAGGTGGAGGTGGTGAATTGGTCGAATCGCTAGATTGGGAGGGAAATGTCAATTGGTCATTTCAGCTAAAAGATGAATTTGACCGATTACACCATGATATCGCACCTATGCCAAATGGCAATGTTTTAATGATAGCATGGGAGTTGAAAACCTTTGAAGAAAGCCTACAAGCAGGTAGAGACCCTGCTAAAATGAGCCAACAAAAAGTATGGCCTGATTACATTTTAGAATACAATCCTGAAGTGGATAGCATTGTATGGGAGTGGCATGCTTGGGACCACCTTATCCAAGATTTTGATGCTACTAAAGATAATTTTGGGATAGTCAATGAGCATCCCGAATTGATTGACCTTAATTTTGATAATCAAGATGGACATCCAGATTGGTTACACAGCAACTCCATAGATTATAATGAAGATTTAGACCAAATCTTACTTTCTGTCCCTCATTTTGATGAAATATGGATAATTGACCATAGCACAACAATGGAAGAAGCAAAAGGCCATATAGGAGGTAATGGAGGTAGAGGTGGCGATTTGTTATTCCGTTGGGGTAATCCAGCAGCTTATCAAGGTGTCGGTCCCCAGCAAATATTTTTTGCACATGATGCGCAATGGATAGATGATTTTCTAGATACCAATGCTCCTTACTATGGAGACATTATGGTTTTTAATAATCGAGTCGCTAATAATACGATTTCTACGGTAGATATTATTCGACCAACGTATAATGGTATAACGAATCAATATGAAACAAGAGAAGATTTAAGTTTTTTACCCAATACTGTAGAGCTAAAACTATTTCACCCAGATACATTTCCTTTATATTCTTCAGGACTAAGTAGCGCTCAAGTATTACCCAATAAAAATATTCTAACATTAGCTGGAAGGACAGGACATGCTTTTGAAATCAATCCTGCGACCAAAGAAGTCGTTTGGGAGTACCTTATCCCATTGAGAGGTGGTATGCCCGTAGCGCAAGGAACGGAATTATCGGTTAATAATAATATTACTTTTAGAATACGACGTTACCCTACAGATTTTGTAGGTTTTGCAGGTAGAGATTTATCTAGCAAAGGTTATTTGGAACTAGACCCCAATAGCGAGTTTTGTAATCTCAGTGTAAGTGTTTCAGATTTTACCTTGTCTGATTTATCCATTTCCGTTTATCCGAATCCTGTGAGTGATAAATTGGTGATTGAAAAAAACAGTACGGAGTTGCATCATTTATCCTTGACTGATTTAAATGGACGAGTTTTAAAAGAAATAATACTTAATACCCAAAATACCACTATAGATGTGAGTCAATTGACAAAAGGCTTATACTTGTTGAAATCTGAGAATGGTGCGGTAGGGAAGGTAGTGGTGCATTGATTCAATGTCATCAAGGTAAGGAAATTAAGATAAAAAGAGCAAGTTCAAGAATCAAGTTCAAGTATAAAAGACAACTGTTGTATCTATTGAGTTTGAACTTGGTACTTGAGCTTGAACTTAAAGTTTTTTATTTTTCATTTCTTAATCAGGTGAAACAGTACTATAAAAATTAGATTAACCACATTTTATATATCAGACTTCTGACCTCTTGACTATCATCCATTTAACATTAGAAATGTTTTTTCAAGGTTATTCTTTTACAAATTTTAATACTTGATTTTTAGTAATAGTGGTTACTTTTAAAAAATAAACACCGGAAGGTAACGAAGTTAGATTCACTTCAGTAAAAGGGGAAGTCGAATCATTAATAATTGGAGCAACCATTACTTTTCCTGAAACAGAAATTACGGTCAAATCAATACTATTTTGTGTATTGTTAAAATCGGCTAAATCAATAAATAGCTGGTCCTTACTAGGATTTGGAAATATTTTTATTGCCTTCTTTTTCAAAACTTCCTTTGTATTCGTCGTAAAGTTATCTTCTTGCTGAGTGATTAGAATGCGCCGATTAGTAGGGATATCATAAACCGTTTGTAAATCTCTTTCTCCTAACCATCGTATTTTGATGCT
This sequence comes from uncultured Saprospiraceae bacterium, assembly GCA_937974625.1. Classification (GTDB taxonomy): domain Bacteria; phylum Bacteroidota; class Bacteroidia; order Chitinophagales; family Saprospiraceae; genus JAFMDF01. Next base: position 1,987 of record CALJVJ010000161.1, on the reverse strand, counting down.
ATCCACCAAATCAATGGTATTTAACCCAAAATGAAGAATGCTAGTAGAATGAGAACTATGGCTAGAACCACCACTTAGTTCTTGCATAAATATCTGATTATCAGCGTATAAATATACGCTAGAGCCATAGGCATCTCGATTGATAGTCGTTCCAGTTAAGCCAATTTGTAACCAATTTGGTCCAACCTTATTTTCGTTAATTAGCTGATTTTGAAATAATTTAGTATCCCTTGCAGCATTAAAAGGCGCTTTTTGAACGACACTAATCACATCTAAATCACCGTCATTATCAATATCGCTGTGCGCCATTCCTCTAGAAACAAACGGATTGTCAATAAAGTAATTAGCCGTGTCTACTTGGAAAGTTGCATTGCCATTATTCAGAAAAACTTTGTCGTAATCTTCAATATCGGTCGGTAAAAAATCTGGTCCAGGGACAAAACCATTGGCAATGTACATGTCCAAGTCCGCGTCATTATCCAAATCTAAAAAAGAGCAGCCCCAACCAACAGCCAAGATACTATCTGGAACATTATAGGTATTATCTAGATTAGCAGCAGCAGCTGCTTCGATAAACTGACCATTATTATTTTGTAATAAAAGATTATTGCCATTATTGGTAATGTAATAATCTAAATCCAAATCATTATCATAATCACCTACGGCTATCCCCATTCCATAGATGGCTTGATTGGCATTGATACTTGCACCAATCTCCTCAAATCGATTTCTAGAGGAACCATCAGGCGAAATGAATTCATTTCTATAAAAGCGATTAGGTTCAATATCTGGACCAAAGTCATTGGCAAGGATTAAATCTAAATCTCCATCCTCATCAAAATCACTTGCAGTAACAGCAAGTGCACAGCCTACATTATCTAATTGTAACGCAGTAGCTTGTTCCGTAAATTTTCCACCCCCCAAATTTTCATAAAATTGGTTGGAGAAGCATTCATGACCATAGCCAGTAATATTATTATTCTCGTCTCGAATGATATTGGCGACATCCACATAATTACCAACATAAATATCGAGTAGTCCATCCAAGTTATAATCCAAAAAAGTAGCAGATACACTCCACGTGCCTGCACCAGGCTCATCTTCGGGCCAAATTTCAGAAAAGGTACCATCACCATTATTGTGAAATAGCAAGTTTTTACCAAAGGACTGATTCAATTTTTGTTTAGTCGTCACAAAAACATCTTTGAATCCATCATTATCAATATCTCCAGTAATGACGCCCATCGTATTATAACTTCTAGAAGGAAAAAAGCCAGCCTCGTTGGTTTGTTCTGTAAAAGTGCCATCACCATTATTCACATAAAAAATGTCAGGGCGATTGCCAGAAGTAAGGTAAAGGTCATCATCTCCATCATTGTCATAATCGAAAAATGCGGCACCACCACCGATAAAGGTTTCGTGTTGAAAAGTATGTTTAATACCTGCAAGTTCTTGATACTCAATTAATTGTTGACCTTGTAAATGCGAAGCAATGAATATAGCACAAAGAAGTAGAACGAAGGGGAAATTATTTTTCATAAGCCTATTAATTGAGAACGTAAATGTACGAAAAAGCTTCGGCTGTCAAAATGAAATCGAAAGGCATTCCTTATAAATGACCTAATGCAAACATTTATTTCCTTTTTTTAAAATGTGATGCAACCATTATTTTAATTCTAGTACTAGGATTATAGAAACTGTATTTAACAAGTTTTCTTCCAAAGAATAAGATTTCCGATTACTAAAAAAATGAATACTTCCTGTAGGGAGCTATTAATTATCGCTTAAATATGCATGTTTAAGTAAGGTAATTGGTATGCCTCAGCATAAGTAATCAGTAAGTACGTACTAGTTTAATCATATTTTATAATCGAAATCTTCCAGTATGAGTAGAATTCCCAATTAGTTTTTGTTGAATTAGGAGGAAACGCAGGCGTCGTGTCTTTTTCCTAACAAAGATTTATTGCCCTGACAATAAGTGTAAAAT
>CALJVJ010000160.1 GCA_937974625.1 uncultured Saprospiraceae bacterium | reverse complement strand
TCTACATTTTTGTTGGGGTGAAAGTGCTTTTGAGTGTCCTTTCTATCCATATCTATTTTATGACTGATGTTACGCATCAGCACCAAAGGTGCGATATATCATAGCCTTGGGCGGTAGCCCAAGAAAGTTAAAGTTTTGCGTAAATCAAAGCGCGGAAAGCGCGACATAGAAAGTGGTCACCTATTTATGTCGCACCTTCAGTGCTTGTGTTTTATAGATGTTATAGTTATTGGGTTTACACCCAATGTTATGATATGCCGCACCTTCGGCGCTAAATAATTAAACTTTGCGTAACATCAGTTAGTGAGTAGTGACTGGTGATTTGTGATTGGTTCGCTTTTGGCAGCTATATCATTTATCATCAACCTTTTCTCGTTTTAAATCTTTGTGTTAGTGATTAGTAACTGATTACTTTTATGATTCATCATCAGCTTTTCCTCTTTTGGAATCCCTTAAATATCTTATGTATCCGTTGATTAATTTTAGGCAACTTTCGTATTGTTCTTTTTCTTTTTTTAATAAGTCGGTATCAATATATTTTTCGTCATAAGCGGTAATCAAATGCTCTAATGTTTCTTCTAAAGAACCTCTGGCATTTCTACAAAATTTGATATTATCTTGGTAATAAAAGCGACCATGTCCTTCTGCTATATTAGCAGTAACCGACCTTGATGCATCTAAAATCTGCGCACTAATTAGATACTTTTCATCTTTAGGAAAATACTGTTTTACAATTGCAGAAATTTCCTTTCTAAACTTCCTACACTCCTTATACACATTCAAGTCTGTAAAACTTTTATGACTCATAGTTTCTCATTTACGACTAAAGTTTTAAATAACTCCAAGCCCAACCAATCACCAATCTCTAGTCACCAATCACCAACCTACTCTTCGTCTACCCCAAACTCCTTATCCAGCTTATTCATCCGATTGACATAAACAAAAATGATAATAATAAAGGCATAGATGGCCCCTTGTTGAGCAAACCAAAAGCCCAATTTATAACCACCCAATCTAAAATTATTGAGGTAATCGGCGAAGATAATGCCGCAACCATAAGAAACGATGAACCAAACGGCGAGTAAAATGGCAAGTAAACGCAGATTCTTTTGCCAATATTCTTGCAGATTTTTATCGGACATATTTTTCGTTTTTCGTTTTGTCAAAGTTTAATTAAAAATGTGAATATAGAAAATTGAATTTTTTTAAGTGCATTTCAAGACCTAATTATTACCTTTAAGTTTTTTGGAAGCAGCAATTTATTGATTTTACCACTCAATTTAAGTGCGCTTAACCTTATTAATTTTAATAAAAACCTATTACTCTGTTTAAAGAATTCAAATACATCTACCTATTTCGTCGCTGTGCACGACAAGAGGCCACCATTATTCTCAAAAGAAAAATGTGGAATGCCGCAAAAATTGAAAAACGATTGCATCAATATTTTGATAAATCTAGGTTTCGATTGACCAGAGAGGTCTTTCGATTTAAATGGATGCAAATGCACATTAAAATTGGTATTTCGAATAATCCAGACAGACGCTTAAAATCTGTCAATAACGACTTTTTTAAATCAGGAAATACGGAATGGTTTGCGATGAATATTTTTGAATTGATTGCTGTTTATGCTTGGATACTTTGGTTGGCGTATCGATGGTGGATTTTAGCGGCAATTATTGGATTTATTTGGTATTTTAATCAAACTGCTTTCTCCAACCTGCTCAATTGACATTTTCTATCCACCAATTTTTCTAGTACTTTATTTATTTCCTACTTTCTTAACAAAAAATTTCTATCATTGATAAATGGAGATTATAGGCCAACCTATCACACTAAAAGCTAGAGACCAATCCCCAATAGCTGCTACGCTTTGGCAAAATGATGCCCCTAAAGGCATCATCGCCATCAATGCAGGCACCTGTGTGGACCAAAAATTTTATTTCCGATTTGCCCATTGGTTAGCCCAACAAAATTATGATGTCCTAACTTACGATTATCGAGGGGTTGGATTATCTGCTCCCGAAAATTTAAAAGGCTTTAAAGCCTCTATCGTCGATTGGGGACAACTAGATATTCCTGCGGTGATAGATTGGATGCTTAAAAAATATCCTACCAATAAACGGTATATGATAGGGCATAGCATGGGTGGGCAAATTGTCGGTCTCGCTGATAATTTCAACCAAATTGATAAAATGGTCGCTTTTGTTCCTTCTTATGGCAATTGGCAAAACAATGCAGCCAAAGGTAGATGGAAAACAGGGCTAAAATGGGCTACTGTATTTCCCTTAGCTGTTTTAAGAACTGGTTATTTTCCTGCCAGTAGCATGAATATGGGCAATGATTGGCCTAAAGGGGTTACGTGGGATTGGTGGTCTTGGGGTATTCGTCGTTTACCTCATTATAAAATTATGGATAATCGAGGTGTTCAACATTTTTATCAAGAGGTCACCGTACCTATTAAGGCTTATTTTACTATTGACGATTTGATTGCTACAAAACGTTGTATTCCGCATTATAAAATTGATTTCGCTAGTACCGACTTGGAAGTGGTTATATTGAAACCTGAAGATTATGGGCTAAAGAAAATTGCACACATGGGGATGTTTTCACCTAAATGTTTGACGCTTTGGCAGCAAACAATAACCGATTTAACCTCCTAATTACTCTTTCACAATACCAAAAAGACAGTTTTATTAAAAAAAAATTACAATAAACTTGCATTTATGATAGTATTACTATTATTTTTGTGAGCGAAATAAAAAACTTGAAAGTATTCTAAACAAAACTTTAAGTATTGAGTTTATATTGAAGTAATTTTGATAAAAGTATCAAATGATAAACTTAAATAAATAGCTAAGTCGTGGGGCAAAAATAAAGTGTACAACTTTTTTGAGCAATTGCCTTAGTCCTCCAAAAATTTCCTTGCAGTCAATATTTTAGAGAACTAAAACAATTGCAAGTTGTACACTTTATTTTTCTTTCGCCCCTAATACAACTACAGCAAAAAAGACTGTAGTATTTTTTTGCTCAATAATAATAGTTTTACTATTATCTTGCATAGCTAAATGTCCATATTTGATTATTTAACTATTATTTTGCAAAGTAAAATATTTACCAAATAAAATTATGCTATTCCTACGGAGACATAATTAATATAATCAAAATCATAAATCAATCAAATCATCTGTCTTATGAATCAATTAGATAACGTAAAAAAAGGAGTTTTCTCCAATTTAAAGGATGACTTACCAGCAAGTTTGGTCGTCTTCTTAGTAGCTATGCCTTTATGTTTGGGGATTGCTTTGGCATCAGGTGCGCCACTATTTTCTGGTATTATTGCTGGTATTGTTGGCGGTATTGTTGTAGGCGCAATTAGTGGCTCACAATTAGGTGTAAGTGGTCCTGCAGCGGGATTAGCGGTAATCGTCTTAACAGCTATTCAAGACTTAGGTGCTTATGAAATATTCTTGATGGCAGTCGTTATCGGAGGTATCCTACAATTAATCTTAGGTTTTTTAAAAGCTGGTATCATTGGCTATTACTTTCCTTCCTCTGTAATTAAAGGAATGTTAGCAGGTATTGGAATTATTATTATACTCAAGCAAATTCCTCATGCTTTTGGTTATGATAAGGACTATGAAGGTAGTTTGGCATTTAATAATCCTGATGGACATAATACCTTTTCGGAATTATTTTATATGTTTCAAGCAATTAGCCCAGGTGCTTTATTTATTACGCTTGTTTCTCTGGCTATTTTGATTCTTTGGGAACAGCCATTTATGAAAGCTAAGAGTTTTACGAAAATTATCCAAGGTCCATTGGTCGCCGTAATTTCTGCAATTGTTTTGGGTCTAGTTCTTCAATCTACTTCCTATGCATTAAAAGCGGAGCAAATGGTTACTATCCCTGTAGCGGATTCCATTTCAGGTTTCTTTAGCCAATTCACCTTTCCAGATTTCAGCCAATTAACAAATCCTGCTGTCTATATCACAGGTATCACCATTGCCGTAGTAGCTAGTTTGGAAACGCTTTTATGCTTAGAAGCAACGGATAAATTAGACCCTTATAAGCGGGTAAGTCCAGCAAACTTGGAATTAAAAGCTCAAGGTATTGGAAACATCATCTCTGGAATGATTGGTGGATTACCAATTACGCAAGTAATTGTACGTAGTTCTACGAATATTCAATCTGGTGGTAAAACTAAATTATCCGCAATTGCTCATGGATTTTTATTGATTTTGAGTGCTATGTTAATTCCTAATTTATTGAATCTAATTCCACTAGCTAGTTTAGCAGCTATTCTATTTTTAGTTGGTTACAAATTGGCTAGACCTGTTCTTTTCAAAGAAATGTATAGTGCTGGTAAAGAATACTTTATCCCTTTCATGGTAACTATTTTAGGGATTGTCTTCACTGATTTACTAATGGGTATTGGTTTAGGTATGGTCGTTGCTATCTTCTATGTCCTTTATAAAAACTACCAAAAGCCGTACTTATTGGATGTTAAACAAACTGACAGAGGAGAAGTTATCCGCTTAGAATTATCTGAAGATGTTACTTTCTTAAATAAAGCAAATATCCTTAAGACTTTAAATCAAATGCCTGATAACACGAAGGTTATCATTGATGCGAGTCGATGTGTGGAAATCGAACATGATGTGAATGAAATTATCGAAGATTTTATAGAAGGGGCAAAATATAGAAATATTGAAGTAGAAGTAATCAATAGAAAATATAGAGGTATTCAAGAGAATCCTGTGAAAATATTCGAAAGAACTTTAGCCGTTGCTGCAAAGAAAAATGGAAAGTTAAACCCACAAGTTGTTTAATACTTGTTTATAACTCCTTATTAAATAAACTCCATAAAAGCTAGTGCGAAATTAGAGAATGGTCATTGAAAAATGGCTGTTCTCGGCACTCGTTCTAATATAATCATGCTAAAAAAAATCATGGAAGTAATCAATATAAATAATACAATCACACAAACTAAAGAAACGCAATCTTTAATTCACCCGAGTGTTGCTTTAGATTTGTTAAAAGCAGGAAATGACCGTTTTGTCACTAACCGCCCTCTAAATCGAAATCTAAATGCACAAGTAACGGAAACTACTTCGGGTCAATATCCTTTTGCTTGTATCTTAAGCTGCATCGATTCTAGAATTCCTACAGAAATCGTTTTTGACCAAGGTATTGGCGATGTTTTCAATGCAAGAGTAGCTGGAAATTTTGTCAATGAAGACATACTAGGTAGTATGGAATTTGCCTGCAAACTAGCAGGATCTAAAATCATAGTGGTGATGGGACATACTTCCTGCGGGGCAGTCAAAGGGGCTTGCGACCATGCGGAATTAGGTAATCTTACACAAATGTTGGATAAAATTCAACCTGCCGTTAGTGCCGTAGCCACTGAGCCGGGCGAAGTAAGAAGCTCTAAAAACCTTGCTTTTGTAAATGCAGTGGCTCATGAAAATGTCCTGCAAACCATCGAGGCAATCAGAGTAAAAAGTGAAGTTTTAAACAACATGGAAATCGCTGGAGAGATTTCTATTGTCGGAGCTATGTATTCTGTAGAAACAGGAAAAGTTGAGTTCTTTAATGAACCTATAATATAACTAAGAGCCAAATATTTTTTTCATATGTGCGAGCGGCAATTGCAATAGATTGCCGCTCTATCTTAATGGTTAATGTTTGCATTAAAGTGGTAACCCTCTATTTTTTACTATTTTTTTAGCCATTTATTATAGTAAAACTATCATTTCTTTTAACTTTATAAAATTTAAGTAAATGACTAGTTCAATTATGGCTGTTTCGGTTCAAATAAAAGTAAACTCAAATCTTTACCTAAGAGATCCACAGGAAACAAAGTTGGGCAAGAAGATTATTCAACAAGGTATCCAGTTGATTGATGAGATTGGTATTGAAAATTTTACTTTTAGAAAACTAGCTGATAAAATGAGCTCAACGGAAGCATCGATTTATCGCTACTTTGAAAACAAACACGCCTTACTAGTATATTTAGTGTCATGGTATTGGGAATGGGTCAGATTTAGAATTGATTTTAATGCCATGAATGTCGATGACCCAAGAAGAAGATTAAAAATAACAATAAAAACTATTATCGATACGATTCGTTTGGCAACGCCAGCTGAATATATTGACCGAGATTTATTACATAATATCGTAGTCAAAGAAGGTATGAAGGCTTATCATATCAACCAAGTTGACAAAGAAAATGAAATGGGGTATTTTACCCCGTATAAGGCATTGGGGCAAAAAATTGCTAATATTATCTTAGCGATTAATCCTGATTTCCCTTATCCCAAAACCCTTGCCAGTAATTTATTGGAGATGGCTAACAATCAAATGTACTTTGCTGAACATCTCCCTAAATTGACTGATTTGAAAATGAAGGGCGGAGATATGAGTGAACTAGATGAAATGCTTAATTTCTTTGTTTTTAAACTGATTGATTAAGATGAATTTAAGAAAATAAATAACATAATAATTTCGAATCGATTAAAGACCTGATTGTCTTGTTACAACTAACAAGCACAACCTATGTCACTATGCGATAAAATTTATTCAAAGAAGTTGGAGTGCTTCTAAAGGCTATTCCTAACTCATTATTAACCTAAATCTTTTTTAAATGAATAAGTTAACGAATAATCAACCTGCACCAAAAGGGCTTGCATCTGCTTGGGACAAAATTAAAACCTTGCTTTCCGCTAAAACAATTAGTACGAAAAATGAAATTGATTATTATCATCAATACGTTTTTCCCTACAAAGCGAACAAACTATTAAAAGAACAAAAGAATCAAGGAAATACTTCTTATGTTCCATTTGCCAAGCGACAATCAAAAAAATAGTATAAATAGGTACAGTTTATCGTCCGACAATTTGTAAAAAATTGTCGGATTTTTTTAAATGCCCTACGACTTCCAATACATAATTACACTGTGTAATAAGTGCCAAATGCTAAAAACAGCAAAGATTGATTCATAGATGATTTATCTATCTCTTCTTAATACGAAAAGAAGAAAATAGGTGAACTAAAGTTGTCTACCCAAAGATGATTTCAAAATAGTTACTTTTGAATCATCCCAGTTTTTAAATTTATTCGCTATTAATAACAATTTGTTTTTGAACGAATCACCCTAATAAATTATCAGATTTTACTGTATTTTTCACCGTCTACAACTTGGGGCAACTAAAAATAAATCAACTACACAATTTATCATAAATGAATATTGCATCAACTTGGAAACCGTTGAAAAGATTATATGGTTTGCTGGCATTGGACCGAAAAGACATTAGCTATATATATTTGTATGCAATTTTTGGTGGAATCATTACCCTAAGTTTACCATTGGGCGTACAAGCCATCATTGGCCTTATTGCTGGCGGAACGATGTCCAATGCACTCTATGTGCTGGTAGGTATTGTAACACTTGGAACTGCATTGACAGGGGTTCTTAAAATTATGCAGTTAGTCGTGGCAGAAACCCTACAACGTAGAATTTTTGTACGGTCCGCTTTTGAATTTTCCCTGCGTTTACCACAGATAAGATTAGAAAACATCCAAAATGCTTACCCACCAGAATTAGTTAATCGCTTTTTTGATACGCTAACTATTCAAAAGGGTATGCCCAAGTTATTAATGGATTTCTCAACGGCTGTCTTGAATATCGTATTTGGGTTAATTCTAATTTCTCTTTACCATGCTTTCTTTGCCTTTTTTGGGGTGTTTTTGCTAGCTATTGTCGTGCTTATATTTTGGCTAACGGCTACAGGGGGACTACAGACCAGTTTAAAAGAAAGCAAATACAAATATGCTGTAGCACATTGGTTAGAAGAAATTGCTCGAGCAAACACTACCTTTAAATTATCTAATGGAGACCGTTTTTCTATGCAAAAAACAGATGGATTGGTGGTTAATTATTTAGATGCCAGAAAAGCCCATTTTAGAGTGCTTATGACCCAATTTATCAGCCTGATTGGTTTTAAGACAATGGTGACAGCTGCTTTGTTGTTATTGGGCAGTATGCTTGTTGTGCAAAACCAGATAAATATTGGTCAATTTGTCGCAGCTGAAATTGTCGTTTTATTAATTATTGCTGCTGTAGAGAAGCTAATTTTAAGTATGGAAACACTATACGATATGCTAACTGCATTGGAAAAAATTGGTACGGTCATGGACATTCCTTTGGACAAAGAAGGTGGTGTGCCATTTAAAGAAATTGATACAGGTGAAGGCATCGCTGTTGAATTGAATGACATCCGATTCAAATTCAAGGATGATGAGTCTTATACGATTAGAGGGGTTTCTATGAATATCAAACCTAATGAAAAAATTTGCATAACAGGTTATAATAGAGCTGGTAAAAGTACGCTTTTGAGGTTAATATCAGGTGTTTTTCATCGCTATGAAGGCAATATAACCTTTAATGGCATTCCAGTTAGCAATCTAAATATTAAAGATTTACATAACAGAATTGGTGAGTTTTCTTCTGATTTAGACATTTTTGAAGGAAGTGTTTTAGAAAATATTAAATTAGGCTACCAAGATATTTCTTTGAGGGAAGTCATTGATATTGCAAAAAAAATTGGCATAGAAAGATTTATTCAACAACTACCTCAAGGGTACGAGACTCAATTATTACCTGGAGGAAAAAATATCCCCGGTAGCGTTAGAAACAAAATTATTCTGGCAAGAGGTCTAGTCACCCAACCTCAACTTTTCACCCTAGAAGAAGTCTTCTCTTTTCTGGAACCCGAAGACAAATCTCAGATGATTGATTTATTAACCAACAAAGAAAATAATTGGACCTTGGTGGGTGTAAGTGATGATTTAGAATTTGCGAAAAAGTGTGATCGTATTTTTATCATGCGAAAAGGAAAAATAATCGAAGAAGGCACTTTTGAAAAAATTCAAAAAGGTCCTCATTTTAAAAATGTTTTTCGATAACAAAGTGAGCCTAAAATGAATTTGCACTTTTTCAACTTCCTTATTCGTCAAATAATAAAAAATGCTAAATATATCTCCCAATTCGGTTAGAGACAGAATGGATGAAAATGAATACCAATCTTTTCACAGAATAGAGTTGCCCGCAGCTAATCGAATGTTTATTTATTGGTTAAGTGGTAGTTTTGTCTTACTTTTTTTAATGATGTTTCTCCCTTGGACTCAGAATATTCAAACCAAAGGTAAAGTCACTACGCTAAATCTAAGCGACCGTCCCCAAAGTATCGAGGCTACAATTGCAGGTAGGATTGATGAGTGGTTTGTTAGAGAAGGGCAATTTGTCAAAAAAGGAGATACCATTGCTCATTTAACGGAGATAAAAGTTGATTATTTTGACGCCAATTTAGTCAATCAAGCAAAACAACAAGTCGAAGCCAAAAATCAAACTATTGAATCCTATGGATTGAAAGCCAATGCATTAGACCAACAAATAGCCGCCATGCAGCAAGCGCTACTTTTCAAAAAAGAACAATTAAAAAATAAAGTACAACAAGCCGAATTTAAAATTGAAAGTGCCAAAGCTACTTTGCGTCAGGTCGAAATTGATGCACAAATAGCTGCTTATCAATATAGTAGAACGGATACTTTGTATCAAAAAGGTATCAAGTCGCTAAGTGATTTAGAAAATAAACGTCTGAAAAAACAAGAGACCGAAGCAAAGGTAGTTACCGCTAATAATAAACTATCTGAGGCCATGAATAATCAACAAATTGCGGAACTAGATTTTCAAGCCATCGAAAATGAATATGCAAACAAAATTGCTAAAGCACAGAGTGATAAATTCAGTACACTTTCTGCCAAATTTGACGCCAAAGGCAGTGTGAATAAACTAGAAAATCAATACCAAAATTACCTGCGTCGTTCTGATTTCTATTATATCACAGCTCCGCAAGATTGTTTTATCAATCAAGCCCTAAAAAAAGGAATTGGGGAGACGGTGAAAGCAGGAGATGCTTTGGTCAGTATCATGCCTGCTGATTTTGATTTGGCAGTGGAATTATTTGTGCCCCCAATGGACTTACCCTTGGTAGAACTAGGGCAAGAGGTCCGCTTTATTTTCGACGGTTGGCCCGCTTTTATTTTTAGTGGTTGGCCTGGCCTTTCATTTGGCACCTATTATGGGCATGTAGTTGCCATAGAAAATAACATTAGCAAAAATGGCAAATACCGAATCCTCGTCGGTTCACAGGAGGATAAGCCATGGCCTGAAGCTTTGAGAAATGGCTCTGGGGCACAGGGGATTGCTTTGCTCAATGACGTACCTATATGGTATGAACTCTGGCGACAATTAAACGGATTTCCTCCAGATTTCTACGAGGATAAAGAATACGACTCTGCACATCCAAAACTCAAAGCACCGATAAAATCAATAAAGTAATCAACAGCATGATACGTCATTTTTTTACAAATATTCTTGTGCTTCTCTTTCTACTTTTAATTGTTGAAAAAGGGCGTGGACAGGCTCAAGATTCTATCACCTATTTTACTGAGCAGGCATTTTTGCAATGGGTTCGTCAATATCATCCTGTAATACAGCAAGCTAATTTATTGACCAATGTTGGAGCCGCTTATCAATTAAAAGCAAAAAGTGGGTTCGAACCTAAAATATTCGGTGTACTCCAAAAGAAATCTTTCGATGGTAAAAACTACTTTACGGTCGGAGATACTGGTTTTAAAATACCTAGTTGGCTTGGGGCAGAATTTAAAGTTGGCTATAATTGGACGAATGGCATTTTTTTAAATCCTGAGCTAAACTTGCCAGCCAATGGTCAAGCCTATGCCGGCGTAAAATGGTCTCTCGGTCGGGGGTTATTGATAGACGAACGAAGAGCTGTTTTAGAAAAAGCTAAATTTCTACAAGCCGCTAATGAAGCGGAACAGAGAGCGATAATCAATGATTTATTATTAACCGCAGGAAAAGCCTATTGGGAATGGGTCAATGCTTATCATAATTTGGCGATTTATCAAGAAGCGCTCCAACTCGCAGTTATTCGCCTTGACGGTGTTAAGAACAGTTTTTTACAGGGAGATAAGCCAGCAATAGACACGCTAGAAAGTACTATTCAGGTCCAGAATCGACAATTAGCGGTAAATGATGCGACTGTCATTTATGAGAATAGCCAACGCTATTTGTCTAATTTTTTGTGGTATAAGAATGACCTTCCTTTAGAAATTAGCGACTTATTATTACCTCCTCCCTATCCAAAGATTGTCTTAGACGGCATTGATATCAATGCAGGTGAATTAGTCAATAATCTGAGCCAGAACCATCCAGTTATTCAACAATATTATCTCAAATTAAAGCAATTGGAGGTAGATAGACGCTTAAAAAAAGAACAATTAAAACCACAACTAGATGCAGAATTTAATTTCTTAGCCAATGGTTTCGACTTTGTCAATCCACCTAAAACCGCTACGGACATTGGTAATCTGAATACTATTTTTACAGAAAATTATAAAGCTGGAGTAACCGTAGGTATGCCGATTTTTTTACGGAAAGAAAGAGCTGATTTGGAGCTTTCGGACATCAAATTATTGGATACCAATTATAAACTGAGACAAAAGACGCAGGAGCTGAAAAATAAGTTATTAAACTATCAAGATTTACTCAATAACTCTCGGCAACAAGTCGAGCTTAATCGAGTAATGGTCACGAATTACCAAAACTTATTATTGGCTGAAAATGAAAAATTTCGGTATGGTGAAAGTTCTATGTTTTTACTCAATAGCAGAGAGCA
>CALJVJ010000159.1 GCA_937974625.1 uncultured Saprospiraceae bacterium | reverse complement strand
GTCCTATCTGCAAATGTTTTTCAGGCTCATATTTTATTTTTTCTTGCTTCATTTGTTAATGTTTTTTATTTAAGAAGTAAAAAAGAGGAACAAATTCAAGAGGGATTAGCTCAAGAAAAACTCAACGCTGAACTAAAATTCCTGAAAGCCCAAATCAATCCTCATTTTTTATTTAATGGTATCAATAGTGTTTATCATTTAATTGACCAGAAACCTGTAATTGCAAAGGATACGTTATTAAAATTTTCGAATTTACTGCGTTACCAATTATATGAGTGCAATGATGCGTTGATTCCTTTAGAAAAAGAGCTGGCGCATATTAGAGATTATGTTGAAATGGAGAAAATAAGGAAAGGGACAGATGTTAATATTCACCTAGAACTACCAGAGGAAACTTATGGAATCCAGATTCCTCCTTTATTATTTACGCCTTTTATAGAAAACGCTTTTAAATATGTGAGTAATCATGATGATGGGACAAAAAATAATATTATTATCAGCATTAAACTAGCTGCGGAAAATCATAAGTTATATTTTGAAGCAAACAATACAGTAGATGAAAATAAAATAGCGAGTAATGGTGGAATTGGAATACCCAATGTTAAAAAGCGACTAGCTTTACTTTTTGCTAATCAACATGATTTGGATATTATAGAAGAAAGCGACCAATTTGTAGTAAGAATGAGCCTAAACCTGAAAAACAAAATATCATGAACCAACTAACCTGCCTAATCATAGATGACGAACCGATTGCCCGTCAAGGGCTAGAAAATTACGTCGAACAAATTGATTTTTTGTATTTAAAAGGTGTTTGTAAAAATGCCATGCAGGCTAATACTATTTTAAAGGAGCAGTCCATAGATTTATTATTTCTAGACATAGAGATGCCGATGTTATCAGGTATTGATTTTTTAAAAACAACGGTTAATCCGCCTGCCGTTATTTTTACAACTGCTTACTCCAAATATGCCTTAGAAGGTTACCAATTTGATGTGATTGATTATTTGTTAAAACCCATTTCCTTCGACCGTTTTCTATTAGCTGCTAATAAAGCACTGCGATTACTAAACTCCAATAAACAAGCAGTTGAAAAAGAGGAAGCTTCTTATATTTTTGTGAAAACAGACAAACAATTAGTAAAACTTAACATTGCTGAAATTCTATACATTGAAGGCATGCAGAATTATATCATTTTTCATACAAACAAAGAGAAAATTATGGCTTTAGTGCCCCTAAAAAATATCTTTGAATTATTATCAGAAACGGAATTTATCAAAATTCATAAATCGTATGTCGTCGCTAAAGACAAAATAGAATCTATTGTAGGCAATCAAATTTTGATAGCTGATAAATTATTGCCAATTAGTACTCGAATGAGGAAAGAAGTAGTGGAGAAGTTGACAGGGAATCGGCTGCTGAGAAAATAATGTAAAGCTATATTTTGTAAAAAAGTAGGCAAATTAGTATTAACATCTCTCATCCCGAAAGCTATCGGGACCTCAACGACACAATGAATTAGCATGAATACTTTAAGTTGTAGTGCCGTAGTGAGAAATTTAATCTTTTTAAGTATTACCTAGGTAAAATTAGTTTCAAACAAAAAAAGCAAGCCCGAAATCAATCGAACTTGCTTTTTTATATAACGAAAACCTAAAGTGCTCTAAGCCAAAACAGCCTTCACTGCCGCCGCTGCTTCTTTCAATAAAGTAGCAGACTGAACTTCTAAGCCAGATTCATCAATAATCTTCTTAGCAATATCTGCATTCGTACCTTGTAATCTTACGATAATTGGCACTTTGATATTTCCCATATTTTTATAGGCATCTACTACTCCTTGTGCCACACGGTCACAACGAACAATACCACCAAAAATATTGATTAAAATTGCTTTTACGTTAGGGTCTTTCAAAATGATTTTGAAAGCTTGTTCTACTCTTGCCGCATCCGCCGTACCTCCAACATCTAGAAAGTTAGCAGGGTCACCACCAGATAATTTGATAATATCCATCGTAGCCATCGCTAGTCCTGCACCGTTTACCATGCAACCAACGTTTCCGTCTAGCTTTACATAGTTTAAGCCAACAGCTTTCGCTTCTACCTCTGTAGGGTCTTCTTCGCTAGTGTCTCTTAATGCTGCCAAATCAGCGTGACGAAATAATGCGTTATCATCTAAGCTTACCTTACAATCAACCGCTATGATTTTATCATCTCCTGTTTTTAAACAAGGATTGATTTCAAACATGGCAGCATCAGATTGAACGAATGCTTTGTATAAGTTAGCAATGAATTTTGTCATGCCTTTGAACGCAACTCCACTTAAACCAAGATTAAAGGCTACTTTTCTAGTTTGAAAACCTTGTAGCCCTAGAGTTGGGTCAATATATTCTTTGTGTACTAAATGAGGCGTGTGTTCTGCTACTTCCTCGATATCCATCCCACCTTCTGTAGAATAAATAATTACGTTTTGCTTACGCTCTCTATCCATCAAAATGGAAACATAGTATTCTTTGCATGCATCAAAATCAGGCGCATACACATCTTCTGCTATCAACACTTTACTTACCAATTTACCTGGACCATCGATGCCACCTGGTGTTTGTGGTGTTTTTAGCATCATTCCAATGATATTGCCTGCTATTTCTTTGACATCCTTTTCGTTCTTCGCAATCTTTACACCGCCTCCTTTTCCACGTCCACCTGCGTGTATCTGTGCTTTTACTACGGCCCATTCTGTTCCTGTGTCTTTTTGTAATTTTTTATAAGCAGCTACTGCATCTTTTGCAGTTTCTGCAACGATTCCTTCTTGAATCGTAACGCCAAAGCTTTTTAACAGATTTTTTCCCTGATATTCGTGTAAATTCATTGAATATGGATTTTAAATTATATGGATTTTATTGCTCTAAAATTTAAAAGGGCAAATATAGGGTAATTTTGCAGAAAGTACGACCTTATTTCAAAAGACTTATGCTTGTTTATATGACATTTATAGGAATCAGCTTCTTTTTATTGACTATGCTTTTTCTTTCCGTTTTTACGTCACTAGAATTTTTAAGAGAACCTCAACTCAAAATTTTAGATTATATCTATTTTTTGAAAAACCATATAATTGATGTTGACTATCATGCAATTATGCGTTTTTTATTTACGAATATAGTTTGTGTATATGTTAAATGAGCCAGCTAAATTGATTTTTTTTTGAATTGTCCGTCACAAAAAAACGTTTTTAGGTCAATTTTTGTATAGATAAACCTGCAAATTGCTTACTATATCTCCTCCCACGCATAAGTATAGTAAGCGTAACGAAAATTCTAAATTTTATCAAAACTGACTTACTAATATTTTACCCACTCAAGTAACTGATTTTTCTAGACTTAAATATTGATTGTCCCTCCACATCAGTAATAATTTAATTTGAATCAACGATATCGATTAGCAGATAATCAATAATGATGTTGATACCCCTAAGTCTTATGCGATAATCTATTTTTCTAAGAAAAAGACTTAAGACCTATGTATCCATTTACCATTTTAGCTGTTAGTGATTTAGCCTTTGAAGCGGGATTAGAAATTGTAATGAATTCCTTCGCTGAATTTTATCATGATTTAACACCGAAACATCAAAAGCAAATTAAATTGATTTTTATTGACAAAGGAGGTTATACCATTCCTGTTTTGCATTGGTCTGAAAAATTAAATATCAAGCCTATTGTCCAAGTAATTAATTGGAAGCGGATGGAAAAAGTTGAAGAAGCATTTCATCAAGCTAATTTTTTACTCATACCTGCAAAGAACAATACCTATAACGGTATCATGCAAGCTTTATCTAAAGGTTTACCTGTATTAAGCTATCGGGGGGCTGAAAGAGAGGCCATAATTGATTTAACTTGTGGCATGCTTATTGATTATATGTCAACAGGTCAAAGTATTGGTGATTTTGCAGAATTGTTGCGTATGTTATACTTTGATCCTGCAGCTTGCAAGATTTTGAAAAAAGGTGCACTTAAAAAATATACCACCTTACTACAGCCGCAACTACCAACAGGTAATGTTGCCCATGCATCCGCAGCGAGTTAAAAATATATTATTTATAAATGCTTTTAATTAAACATAAATAAAAATATATTTTAAATTTTACTGTATAAGTGAATCTTTAAGAAAGCTATCCAGTAAATATATTCACACTTGCATTATTTCTTCCAGATTACGATTTATAAACATTTTTAGCTTTAATATATAGACTTTAATTTTGACAGTGATGATTGCTATTTCGTAAGGAATTGTGTTATTAAAGTCCATCAATTTGCATGTTATTTTTCAATATAACGTAAGACGAAACATTTGTTTACTTTTAGCCTTTTTTGTTTATCTCATTCAAGGTGAGGCACGTAAGTGCCTCACTTTATTTTTTTGTACCTACCCGTAATATTTTAATTAATTGATGTTTTTTGGAAAGTAACGTGCTTATTGCTAGCGAGTTATGTGCTTGACGGTAAAATAGTTATTTGAGGTAGCTTATGTGGTAAGCTAAATTTTGGAGCTTACTATACAGCTGATGTTTCTTTTTTATGAGCGGAGACTTTATCATTGCCCTAGCGTAATTATCAATATTACTAACCAATTTATGGAATTAAGAGTATTCCTGTTTTTATACGAAAATCTTTCCTTCTTTCTTCATCTCTTTTAATATTTTAGGGACTCTAAATCTAGGCCCGTTACTTTTCTTAAATTGTTCACACCGTTCAATGAATCTATCAAAACCATAATTGTTTACATATTGAAAAATTCCTCCTGTGAATGCTGGGAATCCCCACCCATGAATACTTCCTAAATTGGCCTCTGGAACAGACGTAATGACTTTTTCTTGCAAGCACCAAATAGCTTCAATTACTTGTGCAAAGAGTATTCTTTCTTTTATGGTTTCTACCTCGAAATCTGTTTGATTAATTGGAAAATGTTCTTTTAAACCAGGCCATAACCGCCTATTTTCTATACTATAATCATAAAAGCCGGCTTGTTTAAATTTTCCTGAACGGTCTAAGTCTTCCACCATTTTTTTTAAGGTAGAAACGGCAGGATGAGGTTCGTACTGACTCCCATAATGCGCAGCTGCTTGATTCTCGAACTTCAAGACCATTCTCAATGATAAATCGTCTGCGAAAGCTAATGCTCCTTTAGGCATACCTGCTTGTAACCCTAGATTTTCTATTAGTGCAGGAGGATACCCTTCTTGTAATAGCGTGATACCTTCTAAAATATAAGTGTTTTGTACTCTTGCTACAAAGAATCCCCAATCGTCTTTTACAATGATTGGAATTTTTCCGAGCGTTCTTACAAAATCAAATGCTCTGGCTATCGTTTCATCAGAAGTGTGTTTGCCCTTTACAATCTCTACTAAGGGCACTTTTTCTACTGGATAGAAAAAGTGTAAGCCTACATAATTTTCTGGACGAAAAGAGGACTCTGCTAATTTGGTGATTGGTATAGAAAGGGTATTCGTCGCAAAAATGGCGTATTCATCTATATACTGCTCTGAATCCTTTAACGCTCTTGATTTGACCATTTCATTTTCATAAACGGCTTCTATTATTATATCACAATTTTCAAAATCTTCTGGTTTAGCAGAAGTCACGATATTCGCATAAAGTTGATCTTTTTCTTCCACAGAAATAGTTCCTTGTTCTACCAAAGTAGTTAGTTGGTCCTTCGAATATTGTTTGCCCAATTCAGCAATGGGCTTAGAAACATCTTTTAGTACTACTTTCAATCCTTTTTTGATACAATTAAATGTAATACCCGAACCCATTCTACCTGCACCAATGACGCCTACTTGCTTTGCTCGAAATTTACCAAATCCTTTAGGTCTATTATTTCCTTTTTTGATAGCATTATAGTCATACCAGAAGGTGTTAATCATATTTCTGGTTTCAGGACGTAAGACTAGTTCTGTAAAGTAACGACTCTCTATTTTTGTCGCAATATCAAAATTTACCTTCGACGCTTCGACTAAGGTATTTAGAATAAATTGTGGGGCAGGATAATTATTATAAGTTTCTTTGGATAATCTTGCTGCTAATTTTTGAATAACTTTTGCAATTCCAGGGTCTTTGGCAGTGCCTCCTGGTATACTTTCTCCTGCTAAGTCCCAAGCCCTCCTCCCTTCTCTATTTTCTAATAGCCATTTTTTGGCTTGTTCCATCATCTCTTTCTGATTCTTCGCTATCTCATCTATGATACCCACTTTTAATGCTTCCCTTGGCCGATATTTTTTTCCATTTGTGAGAATGGTGTAAGCTTTTTCCAATCCTAGTAGCCATAACAATCGAGTAATTCCACCATTACCGGGCATCAATCCTACTGTAACTTCTGGATGACCTAATCGAATGTTAGAATCATCTATTACAATTCGATGATGACAAGCTAAGGCAAATTCGAAACCTGTACCCAAAGCATTTCCATTGATGGCAGCCACCACAGGTACTCCTGGATGTTCTAATGCCCTGAAAAATTTATTGAGGGTGAGCGAATGCTCGTAGATTTCTTTGGCATCCACGCTTGTGTGTAGATAGTCTAATTCTCCTCCTTCTAAGAAATTTTTCTTTGCAGAAGTTAGAATAATACCCTTTAATAAACCTTTTGCTTTTTCCTTTTGAAGATGGGTCAATACAGGTTTAAAAAACTGATACATTTGGTGATTGACTAAATTGAGTTGACGATCGCCCATATCTAAGGTCAACGTTACAATATTGTCGGTGTCTTTTTTATATTTTATCATTTCTAAGAGGTGTCAGGTGTGAGGTGCTGGGTGTCAGGTTAGGCAAATCTAGCCTTGATACCTAAAACCGAAGACCTAATTAATTACACAATTTCAATTATCATACTGGTTCCTATTCCGCCTTCTGCACTGATGGATATTAAGCCTCTCTTTAATTTTTGCCTTTCTAATTCATCTATCAACATACCTAATAGAATAACTCCATTGGCACCAAGTGCTTCTCCAAAGGCGATATTGCCACCGCATGGATTCAGTTTTTTATCTGCAATTTTGAATGTTTGTTGGAACAGTAGGGCAGGGGCTGCAAAAGATTCATTGATGTACCAAAGGTCGATATCTTTAGGTTTTAATTTGGCGATTTCTAAAACTGCATGTGCTGCGGCTATTCCTCCTTTATGCGTAATTGTTAAATCTGTGCTTAGTGCTTTCGCTGCAATTATTTTTGCTCTTGCTTTTAGTCCTAATGTTTTCCCTTTTGCAGCACTTCCTATTAACATGACGGATGCATTATCTGCTGACTTGGCACTATTTTCTTCACTATGCATGGGTGAAATTTGTTCCACCAATGGGTATTTTCTAAAAGCTACTGCTTCAAAGCCTAATCGATTGTTTTTTGGAAAAACAGGTAATGCCGAGGCTAAAACTTCTTCTGATAAATCAGGATTAATTGTTTCATCTCCTTCTAGGATAAGGATTTTATTTTGGTCATAAATTGGTAGGACTGTTTTCTTGAAATACCCTTTTTTCACAGCGATGCCAGCTTTTTTAATAGATTTTAAAGCAAAACCGTCTAACTGTTCCTTCGTAAATCCTTCAAGGGTAGCTATTAAGTCGGCTGCTACACCAGTTGGAATAGAACCAATCTTATTCATGATATCTGGCGCATTAGAAATAGCACCCCGATTGTCTGCTCGATGTATTCTACTCATACTTTCTAAACCACCAGCGACTATTAGAGATGCCCAATTAGATTTTATTTTGGCAGCAGCTAGACCAATGGCTGTTAACCCTGAAGCTTGAAACCGATTGATTTGCATGCCCGGCGTATTGGCAGACCAGCCTGCATGTAATAAAGCAGTTTTGGCAATATTATCTGCTTGACCGCCTGTTGGAATGACGCAACCAATAATCAAATCTTCTACTTCTTTGGTATCTAATTGATTGCGTTTTTGCAATGCCACCAAACATTTGCTCAGTAAATCAATTGGACGTACTTCGAATAAAGCGCCTGCTCCATTGCCTTTACCTAAAGGCGTTCGGAGCGTGTCATAAATTAAAACTTCGGTCATATTTTGGTTTGTCTAAGACGTGTTTAATTACTAACTAATACTCCTTTTGTCTTAAAAACATGAAATTCAGTAGAATAAAGCAGTAATATTGTGCCAGAAAATCGCATCTTTAGAA
>CALJVJ010000158.1 GCA_937974625.1 uncultured Saprospiraceae bacterium | reverse complement strand
TTGATGCACCTGCCGTTTTTAGAGAAAATCTACTTTCTGTTAAATTTGAAGAATTGATGCTTTATTTGTTGAATAAATATGGTGCAGCATTTGAAAAATATTTGCAATCATTGATTTCCAAAGAAGGTTCTGCATTCAAACGGGTAATTGAGAACAATGTGTATTCCAATTTAAAAATTGATGAGCTTGCTTTTTTATGTCAAATGAGCCTTTCTACGTTCAAACGCAATTTTATAAAAGAATATCAATCTTCCCCCGGGAAGTGGTTACAAGACAAGCGATTGCGAAAAGCAAAAGAATTGATGAAAGATGGTAAATTAAAATCATCTGATATTTATATGGATTTCGGCTACAATAATTTATCAAATTTTAGTGCTGCTTTTAAAAATAAATTTGGGAAAAGTCCCAATTTAATAGACTCTTGACATTTGACCTTTTTTCATAAGTAATTGACCTTTATCCGTAACTTGGACCGCCCAATGCTACCTTACTTTTGCAGCGTATTTAATTATCAATCACTAAAAGTTTAATTCATGAATATTACGTTAGCACAAGCAGAAAAAATGATTATCGCTGCAAAGAAAAAATCTTTAGCTATAGATACAAAAATGAACATCGCTATCGTAGATGCCGGTGCAAATTTGGTCGCTTTTGCAAGAATGGACGGAGCTTGGTTAGGTTCATTGGATATATCTATTAAAAAAGCAAAAACTGCTCGTTTTTTTGATATGAATACAGGAGACATTGGAGGATTGTCGCAACCTGGAGGACCACTCTATAATATTGAACACTCAAATGGTGGGTTAATTACTTTTCCAGGCGGAATACCTGTTAAGAATGTTAATGGCGAAATAATTGGAGCTATTGGCGTAAGTGGAAGTAGTGTAGAAAACGACCATACAGTTGCAGCAGCAGGTGTAGCAGCATCTTAAATGATGATTGTTTAACATCCGTTTTTTATAAAAATAAAGGGTAGTTATCGTATGATGACTACCCTTTATTTTATACCCAAAAATTGAATTTTTTATCAGTCATTTATTATTAACTTTTTCAAGTCACTCCAAGTAACTAATTGAATCCCTTCTTCTTTTAAAATTGTTCTGCATTCCTCGCTTGTAAAATAATCAAAATCCCGTTGTCGCCAAGCAGCACCAAAATCTGGATGATTGATGGTTACTGCTTGCATCTCAGCGTCATCATAAGCCACATGAATAATCATTTCACTAACTCCCGCTGGAACCTCTCTTAACATCTTGGTATAATAAGCAGCTACTCCTTTTTCCGCATCAGACGGATTCATCATAAAAATATTATCAATCACTATATCGGTAGGCAAAATCTTTTTAGCCATGTCTGGAAATTGACGCAAACCAGAGGCAGGTATCAGCACTGGCAAACCATATTTTCTGCCTACTTTTAAGTAAGTCTCAAAATATTTTGGGTTAAATAAACAACCCATGTGACTGTCCAGATGACTAACATTGACCCCAAAAGCCAATGCTCGTTCGACTTGCGCTATTAACTCTTTCTCGATGTCTGCTGCACTCACTTTTCGGACTACATCGGCACAATTATCATACAAAAATCCTTGTTCGTTGACTAACTCCGTTATTTCAGAGTCAAGGGCAACAGGTCCCCATTTATAATCCTGCCACTCTGCCGTTAACGTAAGATGTAAACCTAAATCTATAGATGGATTTGCTTTAGAATAAGCGGCGATTTCTGGAAACCAAGGACAAGGCACCATGATGCTACCAGAATTGACCATCCCTTTTTCAAACGCAGCAATAGTAGCTGCATTTTCTGAATGGGAAACACCCAAGTCATCTGCATGAATGATTAATAATCTAGCATCTTTGGCATAGCCTAATCTTTGGGCGAGATTGGGTTGCTGAGCAGCACATGAAGTGGTGAATAAAAGTAAAAAGAACAGGTAATAATTATAATTTTTCATCTTTGATGTTTTCTCAAAGATAAAAATAGGAAGTTGAAATTATATTTTTCAGTCTATTTAATATTGACAAAAAACATAAACGCTACATTTCTTAAATGACATTTGCTCCTTTATTTTGTTGTTTTAAAATATAATACGGCACTCAGAACGCTTAGAAAAATGCCTATAAATAAGAAGACATATTGCAATTGACCAAAGTGATTAGCAAAAGAAGTTAATAACGCAGCACCACCTAGCCAAATGACCAAAGAACTAATCCAGCAGCAGCTAGTGCCTAAAAAGAATGCAACTAAACTTCCGATGAAGGTTTTTTTAGGAGTAATTTTCATAGGTTCCATATTAGGAAAAGGAGGGGTATGAAAAGTTTTAAAAGTAAAAATTACCGTAACTATTCACCACACCAATGCTTACTAATTTCTTTCTACCATTTAGCTCATATCAGTACATTTAAGGTACTGCTCTAACAGCTTAAATGAACTGAAATATCTAAATGGTGAAAAAAAAGTAACTTCATTTCACCCTCCTCTTTAAGTTATTTAATCGCACTTAACGTAATACTTGAAACCAAAGCGGCTATATCCTTTGCTTCTTCACTAGAGACATCAAAGTCCATTTGCTTGGCAATTTTTTGGACCATTGGGTCCGCAAGCATTAATTCTAAAGGAAATGTTTTTTTCGATTCGACTTTCACTGCCTTGAAACCTGCAGCTTTCACATAGCCTAGATAAGTATCCAATTTTTCCGCACCAGCAACACAAGCAACATGTCCTGCTAAGGAATTTTTAACAAAATCTGGCAGTTCACTTTCTAATATGACATCGGAAATAGCCAGTTTTCCACCTGGCTTCAAAACTCGATAGGCCTCTTTAAAAACCATTCCTTTATTGAGGGATAAATTGATGACACAATTGGAAATTACATGGTCTGCAATGTTACTGTCTAATGGTAAGTCTTCGATATCTCCTTTAACAAATTGTACATTGGCATAATTCCCTTTTTTAGCATTTTTATTAGCTAAAGCCAACATTGCTTCACTTAAATCAACGCCTATCGCTTTCCCACTTTCTCCTACTTGTTGGGCTACTAGAAAGCTATCAAACCCTGCTCCTGAACCAAGGTCTATTACGGTATCCCCTTCCTTAAGGCTTGCTAAAGCAGAAGGGTTTCCACATCCTACACCTAAATTCGCTCCTTCAGGAACAGCATTGAGTTCTGCTTCAGAATAACCAATTTCTTGTCCTACTTCATTAGCCAAAGCAGGAGTACAGCAAGCAAAAAGTTTGTTAAAAATGTTATTCTGTGCAGTAGCTAATTTTCCGTAACTATCTACTACCGATTGTTTAATGACATTTGCGTCCATCTTTTTAAATTTTAATGGTGAATGATTAATACAGACGCAATATGCAGGCAAAGTTTAGTGGATACACTTGATGTAGGTCAAGAAGTGGCCATTTTTTTTCTAATTCGGCTTAAAGTTTCGGGTTTAATTTGTAAATAGGAAGCTAAGTAAACGAGAGGAACTCTTTGTAATAAGGTGGGGTCATTTTTTAGAATTTGTTGGTAACGAGATAGGGCAGGGAGGTCATTTATAAATCGGGTATAATGCTCCATTATCATAAATTCATTTTCGGCAGCTAGTCGACCTACTTGCTGCCAAAATAAGTCCTTGCTATATAACTTTTGCAAATCTTCGTATTTAAAAGCAACGAGTTCACAATCTTCTATGGCTTGAATAGATAAGTCACTTGGACTTTGGGTGATTAAACTTTTATAGGAACAGGTAATCGTATTTTCTTTGCAAAAACAAGTCGTTATTTCTTCTCCATCTCTTAGATAAAATGTACGAAAAAGTCCTTTTTCAATGAAAGCCACTTGTCGGCATATCTTACCTTCTTCTAGGAAAAATGCTCCTTTTTTTATACTTATTTTTTTCAAATAAGGGAAAGCAGCCTCCCAATTAGAGGAAGTAAAATGTGGGAAGGATTGTAAATATTTTCTAAAGTTTTGCACAAAAATTTTTTAAGCTATTAAAAATTATAACTATTCAACTGTCCAATAATTCCTTCTATTCATATACGGTAAATAATAATGTGATTTTCCTAAAACTTAGCTCTATTCATCTTGAAAATGGTAAGATATTGCACTTGTAAAAGTTATTAATTAGTTATTTTCAAAAATCGATATAATGAAACAGTCAATTATTAAAACAGTTCTTTTTATTATTATAACTATTTTTATAAGCCAATCTATTTTTGCTCAGCTTAGGTTACAACTAAAACCTCGAAAATACGACATTTTAGTAAAGTTAACAGATAAATATGCCCCTACACATAGAATAGAGATTAAGGAATTGAGAGAAACTTCTATTTTAGCAACACCAGTCCTTTTTAATAATGCCCCTTTTAATAATGCTCCTATTCAAGTAAGAACAGAAGAACAACAATATAATATACAAGATATAGACCACCTTAGTATACGAAATAACAAAAAAATGAGAAGAAGAGCATTAATTGGAAGTTTAATAGGCTTAGGAGTCGGCGTTATTTTATCCCGTACACATAGCGGACATAAGGAGAATGACCATTTTCTCTGGTCTCCAGGGTTGGAGCATTCTGCATATATCCTAGCGGGAGTTACAACAGGTGGGCTTTTAGGTGCTTTAAGTGGTATGTTTCGAGTTAAAATTCCTTTTAACGGAAAAAAATCTTTAAACGTCAAGCAGCGAAAACAATTAGAAAAGTATATTCAGTATTAAAACAACTAAGTAATACGTGTTAATAGACTTGGTAATTAGCACGTATTACTTATCTATGTTTTAAAGTTCATATGCCTATTCCTTAAAACCCTCAAAAGCTGCCCCACAATCTCCTGTACAAGCCTGCATCAATAACAATAATTTTCGTTTTTGTTCTTGCAATTCCACCAACTGAGCTTCAATTTTTGTCAACTTTTCTTTGACTAAAGGACCAACGGTTCCACAAGAAATCATATCCAAAGTACCCATTCTTTTTAAATCCTTAATCTCATTTAACGTAAAGCCTACACTTTTGAGTCGTTTTATCAAACTTAATTCTTGCAAAATACGACCATCATAAATGCGATAATTATTATCTCCTCTTTGTTGCTTGGATAATAGAATCAAGCCAATTTTTTCATAATAACGCAAAGTATCTTTACTAAATCCAGATTGTTTAGCTATTTCTCCTATTTGCATAATCTATTTATTTAGTCTAGAGCTAATTCTTTTGAAGATAAGAATTCTTTTACCCCTTCTGAACCAGAAATTTGCAAAGCCAATCCTTTTTTGAAAGGCAACACAGAGAAGTCGAATTTAAAGAAAGGACAGCATTGCTTTTCTTTCCCTATAAATTCTAAAATCTTAACTGCTAAGTCTTCCTCATCCTCAAAATAATAAATATATCCTTCTTCTAGTTCCACTTTCTTTGTCAATTTAGGAAAAATTTCGGTTCGAAGCATGGCCAATCTATCTTGTAGTTCGGCACTAGTAAGGCTACAGCTCAGTGCGCCGTCGAAAACAGCTACATGTTCTCCCCAAGTAATTGGCGTAAAATTCGATTGCTCTGTTCCACTTTTAAATTTGTTCATGACATAGCCAGAACCTAAAAATATCACCAATAAAACCCAACCTAAACTTAAAATAACAAGCTTTAAATTTTTCATAATAAAGTTTTTATCCACAAGTTAAGCCTTGGAGTATGCTCCAAGGTCAAGTAATTTAACATCTCTTAACAGGTTTAGCGGGATAAGCAATAGCTTTTTTCCCTATCTTTCCCCCTCAATAGAAATAATTATCATGAAAAATTGGATAGGTAAATTTTTAATCGGCATTGGAGCTTTGCATACATTGGTAGGTGTTGCCTTATTAACGCCACTAGTAGGGCCAGAATTATTAGCTGACGGATTAATTGCTACCATAAATGGGCAACCTAAACGAGAAGCATTCTTATGGTTTCTAATGAGTGGTTTTCTAATTCTATTAGTAGGTGGAATGGTGAACTTTATGGAAAAGGAAGGAATAGCCATCCCTAAATTTATTGGTTGGTCTTTATTGGCAATTACTATTTTTGCAGTCTTCTTTTCCCCCCTTTCAGGTGGCTGGCTTATCTTTATACCAGCTATTGCTCTGATTCGCAGTAGTTAACTCTAAATCTTTTACTTCCATTAGCAAGTAAGTGCTTGGACAGAAATAACTAAAAAGAAAATGGAAAAGGTGCGTTTTTATGGTGGCCCAGCTGGAATGCTAGTACAGGTAAGATTTTGAATTAGTAGTGAGGTGCAGATGAAATTGTAAGTGGTGAGCAATACTTACAACTCACCACTTACAACTCACCACTATTTTATTTCCCAGGTTGTTCCGCCAGCTATCATCGCATCTAAATCTCCATCTCCTAGCTGGTCAACGGCTTCGCCTAATTGAGCAAATAACATATCATCATAAGTCGGTCTTTCTGTAGAATAGATAACGCCAAATGGTCTTGGTAAAGCATCCGGATTGGTACGTGGGTCATCAAAGAAACGGGTTAACATCTGCCCTTTAATTTGGTCATGTTCATCGTGTACCCATAAATCATCAACCGTGTATTTACCTTCATTTAAGTCCACTATCTGTGGCTTAAACCCATCTAATCGAATCCCTTTTGTACCGTCACCAAAAACTAGTGGTTGCTCGTGTTCGAGGTAAATCGTTGTATCAGGCTTGCTTTTCTTTTCTGTAAAAGTAAAGAAAGCGCCATCATTGAAAATATTACAATTCTGATAAATTTCTAAAAGTGCTGTTCCTTTATGGAAATAGCTTCTTTTCAACATTTCCTTCAAATGCTTCGGGTCTCTGTCCATAGAACGAGCTACAAACGTAGCATCTGCCCCCATTGCTAGAGCCAAAGGATTAATCGGATGGTCTAAAGAACCTAATGGACTTGACTTCGTCTTTTTACCCACTTCCGAAGTCGGAGAGTATTGCCCTTTAGTCAATCCATAAATCTCATTATTGAACAATAACATATTGATATCTAAATTCCGACGCAAAGCATGAATCATGTGATTTCCACCAATAGAAAATCCATCTCCATCTCCCGTTATCATCCAAACATCTAATTCTGGATTTGCTAATTTTAAGCCTGCCACGACCGCAGGGGCACGACCGTGAATCGAGTGCATCCCATAAGTCTCCATATAATACGGGAAACGAGAAGAACAACCGATACCAGATATAAAAACCGTATCGTCTTTATTCAATTCCAGTTCTGCTAAGACCGATTGAACCTGCTTCAAAATGGAGTAATCTCCACAGCCTGGGCACCATCTTACATCTTGGTCGGTCGCAAAATCCTTCGCTTTTAACTTTTTTACTACGTTGTCAGCTGGTAAAGTAGACATTATATAATTGATTAGTTTTCAATTCAGAATTTTCAAATACACTCTTTTGAAAATTGTTAACTGAAAATTTAAAATTTAATAAGTTTCACAAACACTTCCCACAAAATGCTTTAATTCTGCTTTAGAAATCGGCACTCCTTGAATTTTATTATATTGTAAAAGAGGAATTTGATATTTATCTCTAATGATTTTAGCTAATTGGCCATTATTAATTTCTGGTAAAATGACTTTATCGAAACTGCGTAATAGCTTTCCTAAATTTCTTGGAAAAGGATTTAAATAACGCAAATGTGCATGTGCTATGCTGTGTCCTTCCATTAATAAATCATCGACTACGGATTGAATTACCCCATAAGTAGAACCCCATCCTAAGACTAAGACATTCCCTCTTACTGGGCCATTGTCAATTGCTTGTTCTGGAATGTGATTGGCAATTTCATCAACCTTTGCTTGTCGAATCTTGGTCATGTATTCGTGATTCGCGGGGTCGTAGGAAACGTTTCCTGTATTGGCTTCTTTTTCTAATCCTCCTACTCTATGCGCTAATCCTTTTGTTCCAGGAATTGCCCATCCTCTTACGTGTTTTTCATCTCTTTTATAAGGTAAAAATTGCGCTTCTTCATCATCCGTTGGTGGTTCGAAATTAACCTTGATTTCAGGAATATCTGCTGCTTTTGGAAATTTCCAAGGCTCTGCACCATTCGCAATATATCCATCACTTAACAAAATAACTGGCGTCATATGCTGTAAGGTCATTCGACAAGCTTCTATCGCTGCATCAAAACAATCAGATGGTGATTTCGTCGCTATGATAGGTAATGGGCTATCTCCATTTCTCCCATAAAAGGCTTGTAATAAATCCGATTGCTCTGTTTTGGTTGGTAAACCTGTAGAAGGTCCACCTCGTTGTACATTCACAATGACCATCGGTAATTCTAACATTAATCCTAAACCAATTCCTTCTCCTTTCAAAGCAACTCCAGGGCCAGAAGTACCTGTAATCGCTAAATTTCCGCCATAAGCCGCACCTACCGTCGCACATACTGCAGCAATCTCATCTTCTGCTTGGAAGGTCTTGATACCAAAGTTCTTATAACTCGCCAAACCATGCAAAATATCCGAAGCTGGCGTAATTGGGTAAGAACCGTAGAATAAAGGCAATTTTGACTTCTTAGAAGCAGTCACTAAACCCATTACCAATGCTTGGTTACCCATGACACTTCGGTAAGTACCTTTGTCCATCGGTGCAGGTTCCACATTATAAGTCGTGGTAAAAGTCTCTGTTGTTTCCCCATAATGATAACCTGCTTTTAAGGTTTTCATATTGGCTTCTAAAACATCAGGCTTCTTTTTAAATTTTCTATTTAAGTAATCAATTGTAGATTGTAAATCTCGATTATAGCGCCAGTATAAAAAACCAAGGACAAACATATTTTTACACCTGTCTTTTTCTTTCATTCCTAAAGGCGATTCCTTCAAACAAGTTCGCGTCAATTTAGTAATCGGCATTTCGTACACCGTAAATCCTTGGTCTTTCGCATCCTCTGTCGGTGTTGCACCATCTTCATATTTAGCTAATCGAAGATTCTTTTTATCAAAACCATCCGTACTTGCGATAATTGTTCCTGCACGCTTGATGCTGCTTAAGTTTGCTTTTAAAGCCGCTGCGTTCATTGCCACCAATACATCAACTTCATCGCCTGGTGTAAAAATCTTTTTACTCCCAAAGTGCAATTGGAAACCAGAAACACCTGCTAGTGTTCCCTGAGGCGCACGAATCTCGGCGGGAAAATCAGGAAAAGTCGCTAAATCACTTCCCGTCAACGCCGTATCGTTGGTGAATAAAGTACCTGTCAATTGCATTCCGTCACCAGAATCACCTGCAAATTTGATAGTTACTTCTTCTGTTGTTTGAGTGGTTGTACTCATTATTTATTTTTAGAGTAGAGAATAGAGACCGCTTTGCTGAGAGAAGAAAGATTTTTAAGGTAACCTAATCTCTTTTCTCTACACTCTATTCCTCTTTACAAAAAAAGCCTCTCCACGGTCGGAAAGGCTGTGTTGATTTATATATTTATTACAAACCATTGACAAATCACCTTTCTTTAAAAGATAAAGCAACAACAACAGTTTTGATTTTTTCTATTTGAAAAATATAATTTCATATAAAAGTTATAGAAATGATTACTAAATACCATCTAAAAAGGTTGCAATGGGGTGAATAGTTTAGTGAAATAGAACTTTTCTACTCGTTTTTTCCATCTTTTTGGTAATAGACTACAAAATTAGTCTTTTTCTATATTTATAAAAAACGACGGTGGAATATATGTATGTTTGTTAATATTTTAAGACTAATTACTATAAAAGCAATGGACGGACTAGTTCTCCAAACCGAGTGGCTTCATATTTAAATTTATGTTTTCTTTTTATTAATGAATCTTTCGTTTAATGTTTTTATATCATATTTTTCATCCCCTTCGTATCTTGGTGCATATTTCTCAAAAGCAGCTTTTACTTCTTCATATTCTTCGGTAATGCGTACTATATTATAGGAATGTCCGACTAAATAAAACTGTCCCGCTTTCATTTGAGGTAGTAATCTATCCGCAAATTCATCTGGCGACATCCCTCCTTTCATAAATTTTTCAGGGCCAATCTCCGTAAATACAAAGCCAGGAATAATGATGCCTACCTCCATAAAATCTGGAGACTCATCTCTTAAGGCTTTGGTTAAACCCAATATTGCATATTTTCCAGAAACGTAAGGCGCATTAATGACAGCATTAAAAAAACTATTTTCTGAACCGACATTATAAATAGCGCAAGGTGTTCCTGCTACATTCATTTGTTTACCAAATACGCGAATGCCATTCCAGACTCCCAGGTAATTGACATTTAAAGTGTCCATTATTTCCGATTGACTAATGTCAAATATGGATTTTCGAACACCGCCGATACCCGCATTGTTTACTAATACATCTACACTTCCATAAAGAGTTCTAGTCGCTTTTTCTAAAGCAATTAAATCTTCCTCTTTGCATACATCACAAATTTGGTAAGAAGCAGTGACGCCTTGCTTTTCCAAAATTTGAACTGCTTCCTGTAAACGGTTTTCTCGTAGTCCTGCAATTCTAACTATTGCACCTTCTTGACCAAATCGCTTGGCAAGTCCAAAACCAATTCCC
The DNA here is from genome assembly GCA_937974625.1 of uncultured Saprospiraceae bacterium. Taxonomy (GTDB): domain Bacteria; phylum Bacteroidota; class Bacteroidia; order Chitinophagales; family Saprospiraceae; genus JAFMDF01. Next base: position 34,673 of record CALJVJ010000158.1, on the reverse strand, counting down.
GTTGCACCACCAGTAATAACGACTACTTTCTCTTTAAAATCTTTCATTTATGTTAAGAATAAATACGCACTCACAATTAGGTTACAAATGGCTAAAAACAAGTCCGTCTTAAAAATAAAATACATTCTTCCTTTCAAAACAGGCCAAATAGGTTGTTGTTTTTTTCGCTCTTTCATCGCCAATGGAACATTGAACCAAAATTGACTTCCGTGGGCTATAAAAAACACTAAAAATATGACTGCTGCCAATCCATTATCTATTAAGGTTTGGTAATTACAAATTGCTATAATGGAAAGGACGACAAGAGCGAGATTAAACCCTCCAAGAAATTTAAATAAGTGAGACACGACGGAATTAAAAGGTTCTATTCGGTCAGCTTTAGCCAGCAACATTTTTGTTGCAGAGGTAGATTTGAGAGAAAAAAGATGAAAAGCCGCAGCAAACCACAATATATTAAGTAGTAAAATTATTGGTATAAGGTATTGCATAAAATAGATTTGATTATATAGTCATGCAATATATAAAAAACTTTTAACAGCCAATGAAGCAATGCAAGAAGTGTTTTTTGGTAGTATCGCTACTGAAATGCTTAGTATAAAACAAGGTGTAGGTTTAAAAATAAGCTAAATAAAGAGCGTTAGGAAGGTGAGCGATATCTGATGTGCGAGCTATTTGTAGGAGATTTTTTTTATTAAAAATCCGTGATCCTTCATCTATCTAAAACTAATTCTAACAGGGAATAGGTGAAGGAATGAGCATATTTATTTTTTTTAGAAAAATTGGCAGTCACAAAAGTGAGTGCTCAGTAACGACTTTTACATTTTACATTTTGAACCTGTCTGACTGGTGGGTTTTACATTCCAAATTTATTAGAAGTTACTACTGTTCTTATCTCGAATAATATCTTTTAATTCTTTTAAAAACTCATATTGATTGGGTAATACTTTTTTGAAAGCCTCTTTGATAGCAAAATAACTACCTCTTTGTTCCAAATCGGGAATCATTTGCTTGATAGTATTTTTCATAAAATGAGCGTCTTCTTTAATCAAGCTTTTCAAAGAAGGGATGTCATGCCAATCTCCTTCTACTGCTATGGCATTTTCAGCCTCTCCTTCCACGTTTTCTACCGGGTCTAACTCAAAGGTTTGGTCTTTTTGTAAAAGCGCAATTGCTTTGGAACCGTCTTTAATTTTGCCTTGAGGCAAGGTCCATTCTTCCGCAGCTTGGTTTTCTTCCGAAGGATTGACTAAGAAGACTTCTAAGCCTTTCTCCCGAATTCTATAAATAATTAAATTTGCTTTATCTAAAAGTGCCATAATAATTATTGGTTCTGTGAAATGTATAACGAATGTTAAACACACATATTTTGAAAAGGTTGCGAACACGGAGGTACTACAAATTTACATAAAATCCAACAATTATACCGCAATTTCACAAAGTGTGTCTATAGTCGTCTTTAAGCCGATAAAAAGTAATTCTTTTCCTTCTTTGGTAACAAAACTGTCCTCATCATCCACTAAAGCATCTTCTACAAAAGCTAATAAATCTTCTTGTGGATATTTATCGAAAAAAGTGTCCAATTTATCATTGAATTTTTTTGCCTTTGATTCATTGAGTAAAGTCCAATTCTTTTCTTCCGCGTCTTCTATGCTATCAGACATTAATAGTGCTAATGTCGCAGTTTCTGCATCTACCGTTTTCCAAATCACTAAACCTAAGTATAATAAATATTCACTTTCTTCTTTAGTCAGTAACTTAAAACTTTCTGATAATAAATAGGAAAATAGAATAGGCTGTTTTGCTTGCATATCTGCAACGGCTTGGTCGTAGTCACTTCCTGTATCATTCAAAGATTCTGCAATTGCATCAATTGCTTTTTCGGCTATAAAAGGTATCGTCATTAAATTTATTTTGGCTGCAAAAATAAAACTAAAAATTGAAATTGACTTAAAATACCGAACTCCTCACTCGAATCATTTTATTTTTCCTAAAAAAGCAGTAGATTCGCTGTAAGTAGGTGGACAAAAATATTCTCCTTTTTTGACCGAGACTATTTTTTAACGACGTTTATCGGAAAAAGAGACCGTCATAAAATGTCTATGTTATTTGTGTCTACCTACTTAATACTTTCTATTTATTAAAATTTGGTTTTATAAAAAGTCGAATTGTCAAAATTTAGTAACCATGAAAAAAGTTCTAACCAATACTTCTAGAAGAAAATTTATGAGACTAACAGGCTCCACTTTGGCTGCTAGTTCTGTAGGTTTTAATATTTTGGCGAATACCCAATCAAAACATCAATTTAATGCAGATACCTTAAAAGTAGGATTGATTGGCTGTGGAGGCCGTGGAACAGGTGCGGCTGCACAAGCTTTAAATGCGGATTCCAATGTTGCTTTAACCGTTATGGCAGATGTGTATCCAGAGAATTTAGAAGCTGCTTATAATGGACTTGTAGGGGAAGATATTGCGGATAAGGTCAAAGTACCTGAAAATCAAAAATTCATTGGATTTGATGCCTATAAAAAAGTATTAGAAACGGATGTGGATGTGGTGATTTTAGGAACACCACCAAATTTTAGACCTGCTCATCTAGAAGCATGTATCGCTGCAGGAAAACATGTCTTTTTTGAAAAACCGGTAGCGGTAGATGCGCCTGGTATTAGAAGAGTAATGGCGACGGCAAAAGAAGCTAAAGCAAAAAATCTAGGATTTATGTCTGGTTTTTGCTGGCGGTATGATTATCCGAAGAGAGATACTTTTCAACGAGTGTTAGATGGTCAAATTGGAGATGTGTTGTCTCTTTATAATACCTATAATACAGGCGCTTCTTGGTGGAAAGAAACGAAACCAAGTTGGGGACAGTTTAAGAAGCAATTGCGAAATTGGATGTATTATAGTTGGCTGTCAGGTGACCATATTGTAGAGCAAGCTGTCCATAGTTTAGACCTTATGTCGTGGGCAAAAGGAGATGTTTTACCCGTAAAAGCTTCTGGAATTGGTGGACGCCAAACTCGAACAGAGGCAAAATATGGTAATATTTATGACCACTTTGCCATTACCTTCGAATACCCTGATGGGTCAAGAGGATTGCACCACAGTCGCCAGCAAAAGGGAACGGATAGAGCATATGGTATCGAAATGTTAGGTACAAAAGGTCGTTGCGATATCAATGTTTGGAATCGTCATGAGATAAGCGGAGAAACGAATTGGCGCTGGGAGAAAGAACATGACAAAAAAGATAAAAATAATATGTATCAAACAGAACATGATGAACTGTTTGCATCTATCCGAAAAGGCGAGCCTATGAATGATGGTATTCGTGCGGCTAATAGCACGATGTTAGCTATTATGGGAAGAATGGTCGCTTATACTGGTAAAACATTGACTTGGGAAGAAGCACTAAATTCTGAAGAAATCTTAGGGCCAAAAGTTGACGAATTTAACTGGGACTTGGATTGGAAGACAGCAGCAGTAGCCATGCCTGGAATGACTAAATTTGTATAGACAAATCTATTGATTGCTTAGACATTCCTATCTGAGCAAAAAATAATATAAGCTCGGACAGAAATGTTCGAGCTCTTTTTTTAGAACGAAAAACAAAACAATGCCTAAACCAACTAGAAGAACCTTCCTCAAACAAAGTGCTGTAGCCACTGCCTCTCTCGCTTTTTTATCTAACACGCATTGTGCGACGACTGCAGTACCTGTAAAGGATGCTATCCCAACTGCCCAACCGCTTATCAAAAAGAGCCTAAAATTTGGAATGATTAAGGAGGATTTATCAATTCTAGATAAATTTAAACTAGTCAAAGACTTAGGATTTCATGGGATAGAGTTGGATACACCAAATGACTTTGATGAAAAAGAAATTTTAAATGCTAGAGATAAATCTGGTTTAGAAATTCCTGGTACGGTAAATTCTTTGCATTGGAAAATGCCGCTTTCAGACCCTGACCCTTCGGTACGGGCTAAATGTGTGGAATCTATGAAAAAATCTCTTAGAGTAACTAAAAAGTATGGTGGCACCACGGTTTTATTAGTTCCTGGAGTGGTAAATCAAAAGATTGCTTATGCAGACGCGTATCAGCGTTCTCAAGAAGAAATAAGAAAAATTTTACCTGTTGCAGAAGAAACAGGTGTAAAAATAGCGATTGAAAATGTTTGGAATAATTTTCTAATTAGCCCCGTTGAAGCAGCACGTTATATTGATGAGTTCGAAAGTCCAATGATTGGATGGTATTTTGATGTGGGCAATATCGTTAGGTATGGTTGGCCCGAACATTGGGTTCGTGCCTTAGGAAAGCGAATTGTTAAAATTGATATTAAAGACTATAGCCGAAAAAAACAAAACGACGAAGGGATTTGGAAAGGCTTTAAAGTGAAATTAGGTGAAGGTGATGCCAACTGGCCTGCGGTGAATGCTGCTTTGAAAGAAGTAGGGTATCAGGGATGGGGTTCTGCGGAGGTAGCTGGTGGAGATAGAGTCCGCTTACAAGAGATTTCTGAGCGTATGGATAAATTATATGCTGCTATTTAGGATACTTTTTGATATGTCAAACCCGCAAGCATTCAGGCGGATTTGACATATCCAATCTTTTACAAACCGCCATTGTTTAAATAGCCATTTTCTCTTCTATAATCCACTGAGCGGCCTGTTCCATTAACTTTTTTTTAGTACTTAAATCTAGACTCAATGGTAACTGCGCAATTCCAATCAAACGGCGAAGGATTTCTATACCTACAAATTGACTGAATAATGCCTCGTTAAAACCTGCTGGTTGCTGATATTTTTTGTAGATGGCCTTATGCACCTCGGAAGGTTGTTCTGCCATTAGCAGATGTGCGAATAAAATACTCAAATCAAATTCCGCTGGTCCAACAAACCCAAATTCTGGGTCAATCACCTTTAATCCGTCTGTTCCTTTCAACCAACTTCCTGGATAAAAGTCGCCGTGTAATAAATGATTTCCTTGTGCTAAATATATGGCTCCACAAGCTTTTATTTTAGCTTTTAATGCGGCATCAGTTTTATAGGGTATTGCCGCAGCTTTTAAGCCTTCTTGTACCTCATCCAAATTAAGCCCATTTTCTTCTAAATAGGGAAAATTAAAAATATGCTCGTGATTGAGTTTTCGCATAGCAAGATTAGATGGAAAATCACTAGGAATGGCTACTTGATGTAAAGCAGAAAGATATTGCGTTAAGCCATCAATATCCGTCTCTGTCAATAAATTATCTTTTTGATATAAAAAACTATAATCTGCCCCTTTGCCTAAATCTTCTGTCACTAAAATGAAATTTGCGGCATCAAAACCTAAACAACTTGGCGCAAATTGATTGATGGCTTCGATTTTTTCTAAAGATTGAAAAAACTTAGCTTCCACGGCTACTCTTTCGACAGGGGCATCTATTTGAGGAAATTTTTCTACCCAAGGACGTGCCTGTTTTAAAATAAAAGAACGTTGATTGGTAATCGCTCTTAATACAAAATTCATGTTTCCGGCTCCCGGCTTTTCTAAAGAAACCAATTCTTCATTTTGATTTAGCCAACCTTGTCCTTGTAAATAACTAGCAACTGCTCTTACCTCATTTTTCATAAAAAAAGCACCTGGGTAAGCGTGTTGAAATCGTTGTTTTAAATCCATAGGACGAAATTAGAATAAATTAATGGGCTGTACCATAATTAACTAGTTCGGATAAAGACATTTTATAACAATAATTTAGTTCTAAATATCCGCTGTTTATTTTTGGACTTCTATCTCTGTACCTTTACACCTATAGACCTTTAATTCAACTCAATGCAAAGAAGAACATTTTTAACCGATAGTACAAAATTTGCCCTATTAGCAAGTCTTTTTCCAGCTGAAAGCTTTTTTAAAAGTGGACAAACTGAAAAGCCCTTGCGATTAATTATTGATGCGGATACTGCCAACGAAGTAGACGATTTATACGCTATCGCACGAGCACTTTTGGAACCTAGATTAGATGTTATAGGATTGACTTCTGCGCAATGGCACACCAATCCAAGAACCCCTAATGATTCGGTAGGAGAAAGTCAACGGATTAATTTGGAAATATTGGACTTAATGGGTAAAACGAATATTCCTGCTCCTCAAGGTGCTAATTTTCCAATGGTCAACGAGCAACGACCTCAACCTTCAGCGGCAGCTAAATTTATTATAGAACAAGCTCTAGCAACCCCGGAAGGCGAGCAATTATCTATTGCTATTTTAGGACCTTGTACAAATATTGCATCAGCAGTTTTGATGGAACCTAAAATCATTCCCAAGCTATCTTTGAACTATTTGGGCTTTTGGTATAATTTGGAAACGGCGACTTGGAGTAAACGAGAATTTAATACCAATAATGACCCGAATGCAGTTAATTTACTGTTGAATACCGCCAACTTAGAATTTAGAGTGATGACTGCTACCACTAGTCAACATTTGGTGTTTGAAAAAACGGTAATGGATGAGCTACTAAAAGGTAGGGGCGGGATAGGTGATTATTTAATTAATCGTTGGGAAACTTATGACCGTTTTTGGAAAGCAACAGACCAGGAGAAAACGATGTGGACCATGTGGGATATAGCGATTTTAGAAGCATTGGCTTATCCTGAATTGGTAGAAGAACAAGAAGTAATGACACCTCATGATAATTTGACTAGGAATATTAAGGTTTACACAAAGATTGATGTGCCTGCTATGAAGGCTAATTTTTGGACCGCTCTGGATACGTTCTTAAAAAAGTAAAACATATAGCTTTTCTGTTTGTTGAGTATTTTAGAACAATGAAAAAGTACCTTATGAAAGATATTCAGCATTTAGTCAATAGCGATTTTTCTAAAATGGAGCAGCGTAATCGTACGCGCTTGATTAATTCCTTAAGTGGTTTTAAGAGTATCAACTTATGTGGGACAGTTAGTAAAGATGGCGTGACGAACCTTTCTTTAATTAGCTCGGTGGTTCATATTGGTGCAAATCCTGCTTTGATGGGATTTATTATGAGACCTGTGACGGTTAGGAGAGATACCTATAATAACATTTTAGAAACAGGTCATTATACTTTTAATCACTTGAATGCGGAAATTTATAAAAAAGCTCATCAGACTTCCGCTCGTTATCCAATAGATGTGTCAGAATTTGAAGCAGCCGAGTTGACGGAAATTTTCAGTGATACAATTAAAGCTCCTTATGTAGCCGAAAGCCATGTCCGAATAGGCTTAAGTTTTACCCAGAAAATCCCTATTCCGTTGAACGATACGGTACTGATGATTGGTAAAGTAGTCGAAATCTTTTTTCCGAAAACTGCGCTAACAGAAGATGGGTATTTAGATATAGCTGCTGCAGGCTCTATTACTTCTTCAGGATTAGATGCTTACCATCGTACCCAAAAATTGGCTAGGTTATCTTATGCTAAAACTGATAAACAAATTAAAGTAATCTAGATTATCAATGCCTTTTACATAGCGAAACTAGGAGTTTATACATTTCCTAACATTAATTTTACTGAAATAAAAGAAAAATACCTAACGAGTTTGTATTTTTGATTATCAATGTCTTGATGATTAAAAACAATGAACACTTTCCTGTTTTCAAAAAAACAATGCCTCCTTTTTTTCTACCTGTTACTGAGCAGCTTAACGATTAATTGTCAAAATGATATTTTCTTTTCTGAATATATAGAAGATGGTCGCAATAAATGCCTTGAGCTTTTTAATCCTACTAATAAAGCTATTGATTTAAGCGATTATACCATAGAAGTTTATAGCGATGGCTCGACTTCGCCTATTGGTACTCCTTGGAACTTTACAGGCAGAACCATCGGTCCGATGTCTGTCATCGTCCTTTGTCAAGGATTATCAGATATAAGGCTTCTATCCATTAGAGATTATCCTTTTGGTTTTGGAAGTTTTAATGGAGACGATGCAGTTGTACTAAAGCATGATGGTCGAATTATTGATGTTATTGGCAAAGTTGGCTGTGACCCTGGAGAGTTTTGGTCTGGTGGTGGTAATAAAACGGAAGATGTGGTGTTAGTAAGAAAGGCTTGTGTAGATAGAGGAATTACCAATAGTGGTGGAGGTTGCAGTACTTTTACTGGGCTAGCTAGCGACTGGATAGCCTATTCAAAAATAGATTATGCGCACTTAGGAAGTCATGATTTTGGGGCGGTAGAAGTTGAAATTTTTGGTAAAAATGCGCTTTGTGAACAAACCGAAATAACTTTATCTGCTTCTGAAGGATTTAGTACCTATAGATGGTCTAATGGGAGTAATTCTGCTACCACTAAAATTACTGCACCAGGGATTTATACGGTTACGGTTACAACTGCTGAGAATTGTGAGACCACTGCATCAAAAATGATTAATGGACAATCTCCTGAGCTATTTGCTGAAATTAAGGAGGTTAAAGATGTCACTTGTTTACCAAAATCTGATGGAGGATTTACCGTTTTTCCAAGCGGTGGAGATGGTTCAGGTAATTTTACTTATGAGTGGGAAACAGGTTCTAGCACCTCTGCGATTGTTAGTGGTGTTGCTGCAGGAGATTACCACGTAACCGTTATGGATAATAATGGGTGTAGTGTAGTGAAAGCAGTATCTATTGGAGGGACAACGACCTTTTCCATGGACGTAACACCACAAGGAGAAACCTGTAAGGGACGAGGAGATGGTTCGATTAATATTTCGGTAAATGGTAGTGGAATCCAATATAGTATTGACGGAGCAACTTTTCAGAATACTGGTTTTTTTGATAAGGTTTTACCTGGTTCTTATAATGTTTTAGCCATAGATAATAGTGGTTGTGGAAACCAGAAAAATGTATATGTTGAAGGAGGGACTCGATTTGACTTAAGAAATAGTCGAATTGCTCAAGCAAAATGCCAAGGGGAGGGCGGAGGACAAATTAATCTTGAACTGCAAGGCGGTAAAAAGCCTTATGAAGTAAGTTTTGATGGAGGACCTTTTACTAATCAAACAGTATTTTCTGATTTGAAGGGAGATACTTTTGACATCGTTGTTAGAGATGGTAGTGGTTGTGTTAAATCCTTTGAACAGATTATTGAAGATGGGTCTGATTTGTTGGTCACTGCTATCGAAACTATTCCAGCTACCTGCAAGGGTATCGATGATGGAGTTATGAATTTAACAACCACTGGAGGTTCAATGTATGTTAGTATCAATACTAAAAATGCGGATGGTAACTTTTCGAGTACTAGTTTCTCAAGAAAATTTAAAGATTTAGCCGTTGGGACTCATAGATTATATGCGGTAGATAATATGTTTGGTTGTGTGATTCCTTTTGACTTCGAAATAACAGAAAAAGCTCCCTTACTAACAAATATCGTCAATCCGACTCCCTGTGGAGATGATGAGAGAGGCGTCATCACCGTTTTGCCGCAAACAGGTATGGCTCCTTATCAATACAGTTTAGATTCAGGTGCTTTTGTGGATACGAATGTTTTTTTAGATGTAGCTCCTATAGCGCATATCGTGACGACAAAAGATAATCTAGGTTGTGTTAAAGTAGATTCTGTAGATTTTGGCGCAATAGTTAATTTTGAAATCCAATCGGTGATACCGACCTCTGAATCTTGTGTTAATACTAGAGATGGGCAAATTTCTATACTTACAAATAAGACGGATTCTGTACAGTATAGTTTAGATGGAATGGATTATGTGGATAATCCAATATTTTCAGATTTAGCTTCGGGGGATTACTTTGTTTATGCTAAAGCTGGAACTTGTTCCGATAGCCTAAAGGTTAGCATTTTGCCTGCTGATCCTATTTCTCTGATTAGCATAGAACCAAAAATTGGACTATGTGTAGGTGGAAACGATGGACAATTGACGATTAATGTATCAGGTGGAAAAAGCCCTTACGAATATAAATTAGATAATAAGCCTTATCAAACGAATAATGCCTTTACTAACCTACTGCAAGGAACTTATACCATAACGGTCAGAGATGCTAATTTATGTGAACAAATATTTACAGATATTCAACTCCTTGACCCAGTTTCATTAGAGGCTGAATGTGTAGTTATTCAGCATGTGAGCACTAAAGATGGAAATGAAGGTATTGCGAATATAAAAGCTGCTGGTGGAACGCCTCCTTATAATATTCAATTGGTTGATGCTGGATTTAATAATATTGTTACGGCTACTGGCTCTACCTCTTTTGAGAATCTTCCTTCGGGAGATTATATTGTGGAGATAAAAGATAATAATGGTTGCGCTACAACTTGCAATTTTACGATTAAGGAGCCTCAATGTGATTTTGCTATTGATAAGACTCAAGTAAATGCTACTTGTTTTGATACTTTGGATGGTGCTATTTCTTTGGTTTTACCAACAGAAAATATGCCTTTTACTATTAACTGGTCTGACACTCAGTTTACTGGACAACAGCATATTACCCGTTTAGGTGCAGGCGTGTATAGTGTGACCGTTACAGACCAAGCAGGTTGCACGGATAGTTTGATGGTTTCAATTACTGAACCACCTGCTTTATCCGTAGAAATAATAGTGGATAATTCGACGATTTGTGAAAAGGACTCCGCTCTATTAAGGGTGCCTGATGCTTATACTCAATATAATTGGTCGACGACTTCTGATAGTGCTAAGACTAGCGTTTATGAGGAAGGTACCTACCAAGTTACAGTTAGAAATGAGGATGGCTGCGTAGCTACTGATGATATTGTAATAAATGTCATTGCTCAAGATACCACAACTGATATTCGATTTACTTGTGATGAATCTAGTGTAGGCACTTTTACAGTGGAAGAAAGAGGGGTAGATGGTTGTATGGATATTGTATTTAGAACTTTTGAATTGGTCAGAAAGGATACAACTCGGATTATGACTGTTACTTGTAATTCAACAGATGCAGGAGTCGTAACAAATAGACTCAATAATGCTTTCGGTTGTGATAGTTTGGTTGTCATTACTACGATTTTGCTAGATTCGGATACAACCTATCAAATGAATACAACCTGTCATAGTGATGAAGTGGGGATTAGAAGGGTTGTCTTAACAAATGCTGTTGGTTGTGATAGTACGTTGATTATTGAAACGACTTTGGATGAATTTATTCCTCAATCTTTTGTTACTGCTTTTACTTGTAATGATTCGGAGGTAGGAGTAGATACGATGGTGCTAAAAACTTTGACAGGCTGTGATAGTTTGGTTATTACCCAAACTATTTCGAATGCTTCTGAACCTACAAACTTAACAACTACCTCCTGCAATGTAGCTGATAAAAGCATAGATACACTTTTCTTTACCAATCAGTTTTTATGTGATAGTTTAGTGATTATTAATACAACGGTAGCCACTAACGATTTGGTATTCATAGACAAAGAAAGCTGTAATCTGCAAGATACTGGTTTGGTTATTCAAAATTTAGCCAATCAATTTGGTTGCGATAGCACAGTAGAAACCCGTACGACTTTAAGCCCTATTAATGAATGTAGATTAGGATTTTCCGTAGTAGCAGATACAATTTGTTGGGATGATAGTCGAGGAACTATTCAAATAGCTATAACAGAAGGAATTGCCCCTTTTGACTATTTTATTTTGAATGATTTTTGGCGAGATACCATTCAACGTGGCGTTATTTTGACAACTGATACGGTAACTGTATTGACAAATATTCCTATTGGACAGTATTCGATTGTCTTGGTAAATGATAGAAAAGTAAAAAATGAAAGAAGAATTGCCCTTACGAAAGCTAAGGAAATGATTATTGAAGGGGTTTTGTCTGATTATGCGGGTTTTGCGGTTAGTTGTGAAGCAGCAGCAGATGGGAGTATTGATTTAAATATAATTAATGGCAAAGCACCTTATACTTATTTATGGGCTGATGGAACAGGAACCGAGTACTTACAAAATTTAACTATTGGTAATTACGAAGTTACCGTAACAGATGCTAATGGTTGCCAGCAAAAAACTACTTTTGACCTCTTTAGTGCTTCAGAGATACAGATTGATTTTCAATCTTTTAGTCCAACATGTTTTGGAGATGTGGCGGGTAGTATTACCATTTATGATTTACCTAATGCAAATGGAACGGTCGAATATTCTTTAGACGGTGTTTTATTTCAATCAATGGGTGCTTTACCCTTTACCATAGAAAATTTAGCACCTTCTGATTATCAATTATTTGTGCAAGACGAGAACGATTGCCAAGCAAGTACCCTTTTTTCGGTGCCAATGCCTATTGATAATCAATTGACTTTAGGAGATGCTAAAAACTTAATCCTTGGTGATAGCCTTACTTTAAGCCCTAAAGCTAATTTTGAGATTGAACGATTTGAATGGTCTGCTACTGTTCCGTTAATTTGTGAGGACTGTTCAGAAATAAAGGCCATTCCGACTCAGAATGGAGTCTATACACTCGCCGCATATGATGTAAATGGTTGTCAAGTGATAGCATCTACTGCTGTGAACCTTCGTAAAGAAAGTCAAGTTTATTTACCGAATGCTTTTAGCCCTAACGGCGACGGGAGGAATGATGTATATCGAGTATTGACTGGAAATGTGGTCACCACGATTAAAAACCTGCGAATTTTTGATTATGAAGGTCGCTTGATGTATCAAATAACTAATCGTCCACCGAATGATGTTTCCATCGGTTGGGATGGGCTATTTAATGGGCAACAAATGTTGCCTGCGGTGTTTGTAGTACTTGTTGAAGTTGAATTATTGGATGGTACTAGTGAAATATACCGACAGACCATGACTTTGGTCAAATAATCGTTCCCACTACCGATAACTGTACGGCATTAGTTTGTCCCGTCGAAAGACTTTAGTCTGAGCTACACAAATGCTATTATTACCGTATTTTTACTAACTCTTTAAAAAAATCATAAGAAATCCCTGATGCAGCATTTTCAATTCAGTATTTTTATTTTTTTGCTATCGCTGCAATTTGGATATGCTCAACCCATAGATACGACTCTCGAATTTCAACCCATAGAAATTATTGCTCCTCGTCTACAATCTTTCCAAACAGGGACTAAAACGACTACTTTTAATGACTTTCAAAAATTAACTATTTCTACTCAAGACTTAGCCACTGCATTGAGTTTTAATACTCCTATTTTTATAAAAAACTATGGCCCAGGAAGATTAGCTACTACCGCTATCAGAGGCGCTAGTGCTGCCCAAACCGCTGTTATTTGGAATGGATTTAATCTCAATAGCCCAATGTTAGGACAGACAGATTTTTCCCTAATTCCTGCCTTTTTTATAGACCAAATCGGACTGCAGTATGGGAGTAATAGTACCTCTTGGGGTAGTGGAGCTATAGGAGGCTCGGTTATCTTAGAAAATAAAAATAAATTTAACCAAGGATGGCAGGCAGTATGGGATAGCAAAACGGGCAGTTTTGATAATTTTTTTAATGGCCTTGGATTAGCTTATAGCAATGACCGTTTTTCTACGACCACTAAAATATTTCACGAAAGTGGACAGAATGATTTTCCTATTCAGAATGGACAGTCGGATAGATTACTGCATTCAGAATTGACTAAATGGGGAGTTTTACAAAAAAATGGATTTAAAATTAATGACCGACAGCAACTCGATTTAAATATTTGGTATCAAACTACGGATAGAAATTTACCGCCTAATTTGGTACAAAGAAATAGTGAAGCAACTCAAGCTGATGAATCGTTAAGAACGACCCTTAATTGGAAGTACATTGCTAATAATTCTATTATTCAGGTAAGAAATGGCTTATTCTACGATCGTTTGTTCTTTCAAGATGCTTCGTCAAATATTGATTCCCGCAGCCGAACTTGGACCAACCGTTCAGAAGTAGAATGGACTAAAACCATTTCCCAAAATCATTCCTTTAACTTTGGAGCCAATTATGCTTATCTGAAAGCTAAATCGACCGGGTATGATAATTCCACTCCCATTCAAAAAAGGGCCGCTATTTTTGCGATGTACCATTGGAAAAATAACGCAGAGAAATGGCAAGGGCAATTATCTATTCGCCAAGAATGGGTGGATGGGGCTGCGACGCCTTTTATTCCTGCTTTGGGATTTTCGGGACAGTTGACCAAACAACTTACCCTTAATGGAACGGTTTCTAAAAGTTATAGAGTACCTACTTTTAATGACCTGTTTTGGGGAAGCCAAGGCAATCAAAATTTATTGTCAGAAGACGGTTGGAATGAAGAGTTGGGAATAATTTATACCTTTCTTCCTCAATGGCAATTTACTACGACTATTTACAATAGAACCATTGATAATTGGATATTGTGGCAACCAGAAAACGGTATTTGGCGACCAAGTAATTTATTGAAAGTGTGGAGTAGGGGCGTTGAGCATACGCTGAAAGGACAAAAGCAATTAGGCGAAGTACAGTTAGATTTTTCTTTACAATATGATTTAACATTTTCTACTAATCGGAAAGGAACAAGTGTCAATGATGCTTCTGTTAATAAACAATTAATCTATGTGCCGAAGCATAAACTAAACGTGACGCTACAAGCTAATTGGAAAGATTGGACGATGACTTTTTATTATCTTTACACAGGAAAAGTATATACGCTAAAAGATAATTCTGAATCTTTACCTGCTTATCACTTAAACCATGTTTTTTTATATAAAAAATGGACAATTAACAAAAAGGAAGGGACTGTTTTTGTAAAAGCTAATAATATTTTAGGTGTCAATTATCAAGTGATTGCCCAATTTCCTATGCCCCAAAGAAGCTTTGAATTTGGCTGGAAGCTAAATTTAGCTAGTAGGCAGTAAACAGTGCCTATTGTCAATGCTTACTGCCTACCTTCTATTTCTTCCACTTAATTCCGCATCCTGCACTAGGACGCTGCAAAGCAGTAACTGGACGACCTACCAAAACTGCATCTAAAGCATTTCGCAAATCTTCTCCTGTTACGGGCTTGTCTGAACCAGGTCGAGAGCCATCTAATTGACCCCTATAAACCAATCTATCTGCACCATTAAAAATATAAAAATCAGGCGTACAGGCTGCATCGTAAGCTTTTGCTACATCTTGTGTCTCATCGTATAGATAAGGGAAATTATAGTTAGCTGCTTTAGCATGAATGGTCATTTTATCTGGCGAGTCTTGCGGATAATTGACAATGTCATTGGAACTTATCCCTACAAAGTTGACACCTAACTCTTTATATTCTTCTACTAAAGCGACCACTCCTTCATTGATGTGAATCACATAAGGGCAGTGATTGCAGATGAACATTACTACAGTAGCTACTTCTGATTTTACATCGTTAAAACTTAAGTTTTTGCCAGAAATGGTATCTGGTAATGTAAAGTCTGGTGCTTGTGTGCCCAAAGGCAACATATTTGATTCTGTTAAAGCCATTTTATTTTAATTGATGATTGAATTATTATGGGTTTGTTCTTAAGAACAAATTAATTGGAGTCAAGTTTTAGCAGATACCAATAAAAAAGCATCTTTCTCTAACAACTCATTTCCCCTAAAATATTTTGGCGAAATTAAGCATAATCAGAAAAAGATGCTTTAAATAAGCATTGAGCAAAAATACTATTGATTATTGACTATTTTATTCCGTCGAAGCCAATTCTTTTTTATCTTTTTTGTCTTTTTTGTTGATTTCTTTTCCACTTTCTAATTTTTTAGAAATAGCAGAATAAGGCCCAACTACAATTTCTTCTCCACCTTCTAATCCAGAAGTAATTGTGATATAGCTGTCGTCTTGAATTCCTGTTTTTACCTCAATCATTTTGACTGTATCCGCTCCATCTACTACAGCAAATACCACTTCTTTGATAATCGATTCACCATCTTCTTTTCCATCTTCTGCCTCTTCTTCTCTGGTGGTAACAGATTGAATTGGTACACTGATAATATCGTCCGCTGTGGTCGTATTAATTTCTACGGAAGCAGACATCCCTGGGCGGAAAGGAAATTTATTATTAGCAGAAATCAAATCTGTGTAAGAACTTGGGTCTAACCTAATTTTTACCACAAAATTAGTGACTTGGTCAGAATTTAAAGTCACGACTGCACCTCCTGCTGAAGTGGCAGAATTAGCTATTTCTGTCACCACACCTTTAAACTTTCGGTCGAGATAAGCATCTACTTCTACATCTACCGTATTGCCTAAAGCTACTTTAGGAATATCATTTTCACTGACGTCTACTTGGACTTCCATCGCAGCCATATTGGCTACCCGCATCATTTCTGTACCTGCCATCATGTTGCTACCAACGACTCGTTCTCCCTTTTCTACAGAAAGCATAGAGATGACACCATTCATCGGTGCAAATAAAGAAGTTCGCTTTAAATTAGTCCGTAACTCTTTTAATGTGGCTTCCTGACTTTTTACAGAAAATCCTGCTGCTTTTGCTGATTGTTCAGAAGCATTCAAATTAGCTTTTGCTGATTCTAAACTTGCTTTTAAAGAACGAACATTTGCTTTTAATTGCTCTAAACTAGCTAAGGAATTTTCGAAATCTAGCTCAGAGATAACGCCTTCTTTTGACAACTTAATATTTCTTTCATGCACAGATTGTTGATTGCTCAATTGCACTTCAGTCGCTTCTAATTGTGCTCTTGCTTGTACCAATCCTGCTTTACCACGCTCAATATCAGCTTGCGAACCCGCTAACATCGCTTTAGAATTATTAACTGCTGCTGCGCCTCTCTCTACTTGAGAACGAATGGCATCAGGGTCAATCTTGGCTAATAACTGACCGATTTTTACAGAATCTCCTTCTTCGATGTAGAGTTCTACAATTTCTCCAGATACATCTGGACTAATCTTAACTTCTACTTCAGGAAATACTTTTCCACTGGCGGCCACTGTCTCCTTAATGGTTCGAGTCTCAACCTTCTCGGTCGTCACTTCGATGCCTTTTGGCTTTTGCTTGCCTTTCCAAACGGCAGCAGCTAACAAAATGGCAATTAGGACCACTAGGCCAATAATCAGTTTATTATTATTCTTCTTTTTTTTCTTCTGCTTTGTCATTACGGGTTGCTTATTTTTTAAAGGATTTTTCTATGGATAATTTCTAATTTAGATTTAAGTTTTTACCTAAGTAGAAATCAATGATTTTTAATCGGAAAACGTAATCATATTTAGCACGAGCTACATTTAGTTCCGCAGTGTCTAAGTTGGTTTTAGCTGTAGTTAGTTCTAAAGTATTAATAGCTCCTAGATTATAACTTTTTTCAGCATTAGAATAGGCTGCTTTTGTTGCTTCTAAAGATGTTTCTGAGGCAGTCAATTCAAGTCTTGCAGCACGGGCACTTGCAATAGCATTTTGTACGTCTGCTTTCAATTGTTGCTTGGCTTGTCTATTATTTAATTCTGAACTTAAGATGCCCAACTTTGCTCTTTCTATATTAATCTTATTTCGATGATTATTATAAATTGGAATATTCAAACTAAGACCAAATGCTTGACCAAAATTTTGGTCTAATTGATTAAAATAAGGGTTATTGCTAAGAATAGGGTCTGCAGAAGGGAAAGATACTGAACTCAACTCGTTATCAATTAATACGGGTTGAGGGTTTCCAAATGCTGGCTCTGTAAAACCATCTACATTTTTTGATGCACTTGACCAACGAGTATCTAATTGTGCAAATGCAGAAAGCGTAGGCATAGAACCCGCTTTGGCTATCGGAATAGAGAGCTCGGCACTTTTCATTCTAGCTTCACTTGCTTTGATAGATGATTGGGTACCCAGCGCTTGTTGGTAAACAGAACCAAGTGTATAAGCTTCCGCAGTTTCTTCAATATTCATCAAATCAGCTGGAATAATGATTTCTAAGTTATAATCAGGTTCTAACTCTAAAATGTTTTTTAAAGTCAAATAATTGATTTCAACAGTATTCTCAGCTTGAATTAAAGTCTGTTCATTTCTAGCAATTTGCGCAAGTATATCCAGTCTATCTGCTTTTGGTACGGTACCAGCGTTGATGCGTTTATCAATCTGCGATAATTGCTCTCTAGTTTGTTCAATCGCTCTTTTTGCAATAGTGACTTGCTCTTTTGATAATAAAATATTCAAATAAGAAGAAGCCATTTGTAGCGAAATATTTTGAAATTGGGTATTGGCGTCTTCTTTTGCCGCTGCCAAATCAAATTCACTCTGTTTAATGGTATTTTTAATTCTTCCACCATTATAGATAGTGACACCTGCATCTAGTCTAATACTGTTAAATCCAATTCGACTATTGACAAAATCGTTGGTAGTTGGGTCAATATTACGACCATATTGATACCCAAAGTTTCCGTTTCCTGAAACATTTGGAAGCCTTGCTTTTCTGCTACCTAATTCTGTTAATTCAGCTTGAGAGACAGCAATTTGCGATTGCCTTAGCGTTAAATTATTTTGCCTAGCATGTTCAATACATTTTTGTAAAGACCAAGCTTCTTGGGCAAAGGAAGTAAAAGATAGGGTTAATGCCAATAGCATTAAAAAAGTTGATTTTCGTAACATTAGTAATAACATTTTTTCGGCGATTTCTTTGAAGCCCTTAATCTATAAGTATAAATCTTCTTATTGGGTCTTAACACGGTTATGCAATAATATAAATAGCTGATGAAAATGACCCTATTATTTATATCAAGTTGTAAAAATCATGGATAAAAGTTGCGATAACTCGGATTTTGGTGAAATTAGCACCTTGAATTTAGTATTTTTATTATTTCCTATTTTTAATTGATTTTGAATTTCTTTTTTAATTTTTTTGCATCTATAACTTTGACAACCATTTTTTAATAGCTGATACTAGTTAATTATTATCAAATAAAAACTAACCTTATGAAAGGCCTTTTATTCATCTTCATCTTAGTTTTTCCTATTTACCTTTTTGCCCAACCTGTCCAAAAACTGCAAAAGATTGAGCAGTTTGTTAAATCCCAAGGAGCTTATGAAAAAGTCTATGTTCACACGGACAGAGACTATTTTACAGGAGGAGGAGATGTGTTTTTCAAAGTTTATCTGACGGATGCCTCACTGCTTCAGCAAAAGGCTAAAAGTAAAGTGGTGTATGTTGATTTAATTGATGCGGATAAAAAAGTCATTCAAAGTAAAACGATTGCTATCCAAAATGGGCAAGGAATAGGCGATTTTCAAATAACTAGTAAATATAAAAGTGGTAACTACATTTTGCGTGCTTATACAGCCTACATGAAAAATTTTGATGCTGCTTTTTTTTTTCGAAAAACAATTTACATTAGGAGTGTCACCAACTTGTCTTCAATTGAAACCTATACTGATAAAAAAGCCGTTGTGCAAATTTTTCCAGAAGGCGGAGATTTAGTAGATGGATTACCTTCAAAAATAGGAATTAAAGCTACTGCTGAAAATGGATTTGGAATACAAATAGAAGGGAAAATTTTAGATGCCAATCAACAAGTAGTCACTAGTATTTCAACCAACGAAAATGGGTTTGGACAATTTTTGTTGACACCAACGAAAGGACAAACCTACACTTTTGAAGGCACTTATAATGGTCAAACTATTAAAGCTACTTTACCTAAAGTGTTAAAAGAAGGAGCCGTGTTGAGTTTAGATAATAGTGATGACGAGATGATAAGTGCTCAAATTAATACCAATATATCAACAATCATTTCAAACGGCTACTTAATTGGTCAAGCAATGGGTAAGGTGTTTTTTAAAGAAAAAATAAAAAATGCTGAGACTAATGATTTTGAATTAGACGGTTATGATATTCCTTTTGGTGTTTTGCACTTCACGCTTTTTGATAATTTAGGACGCCCTAGGGCAGAACGGTTGATTTTTAATCACGTAGGCATTGATAATTTTAATGTAGATGTTTCAGCGGATAAAGCAGTGTATGAAAAAAGAACAAAAGTCCAGTTGAAATTAGATGTTTATGATGATAATGGAGAAATTTTAGAAACTGATTTATCCCTAAGTGTCCGAAGTGATTATTTAGAAAGAGCAACTGCGAATAATGATAATATTCAAAGTTATTTATTACTTTCCTCGGATATTAAAGGAGCGATTGAAAACCCAAGAACTTATTTTAAAGATAATGAAAAAATAACAAGAGCGAACTTAGATTTATTATTGTTGACGCAAGGTTGGCGACGGTTTGTTTGGCAAGATGTGCTAAAAGTACCTACTAAAAAATTACTTTATGAGCCAGAGCAAGGTCTTTCTGTTTCAGGAGCAATTACTCAAAAAGGGGATGCTAGTAAGCCCGTCAAAGCAGTAGGGTTTTTATCAGAATTGTCTGCTAATTTATCTATGATTGATTTTGAAACTAATCTTGAGGGACAATTTTCTATTGATAACTTACAAGCTGTTACTGGTACAGAAATGGTTTTACAAGCGGCGATTTTAGATAAAAAGCAACAAAAAGTGAAGAAAGGAAGCTATACGCTTAAAGGTAGTCGAGATATTGATATTGAAATAGCAGAACGTATGCCTTTTCTCGTAAGTAATGAAGTGACCACTTTTTTTAATTTAGCAAACCTACAAAAAGAAAATTTGACTAGCCTCTCTAACCTAGAAAACATAAGTTATAAAAATGATTTAGCTTATGAGGATGGTGATTTTTCGATTGAGATTGATTCGATAGAAGTAACGACGACAAAAATTGAAAAAGTTATTGAATTTTATGAAGATGGGATGTTGTATAATAGACCTGATACCCGATTGAAATTTGACGAAGATGTAGTGGACCCGAATATGCATAATGATGTATTGAGCATTTTGGTAGGCAAAGCACCTGGAGTTAGCTTTGACTCAGGAACAGGCTCCATTATTGTAAGAGGAAAAAAATCTGGATTAAGTGGTATTACCCAAAGACAAAGTGCTCGATTTATGGTCAATGGAGCATTTGTTTCTGATGGTTATGCTATGTCAATTAATCCTTCTAATATTGCTTTTATTGACATTCTCCGTAGTTTTAGTCAGTTAACTATTTATGGAGAAGCAGGAAGTAATGGGATGATTATGATTTATCTTAAACCGCCGAAGGAACAACAAAATGCTCAGCGTAAAGCAGTAACGGGCGTCACTAATTTTACGTTCCAGGGCTATGACCAACCAAGAGTATTTTACTCACCTATTTATACGGAACTGAATCGAGTAACTAGCAAAGCAGATAATCGAGTAACGCTGCATTGGACCCCAACGATTCAATTTAATGGACAAGGAGAAGCATTTGTTGAATTTTTTACTTCGGATAGAGTCGGAACTTATGATATTATCGTAGAAGGCATTTCAAAAAATGGACTGCCTATTTTTGCAAGCGAACAAATTATAGTACAATGAAAATGAGATTAATTATAAAAATAAGTCAATTGATATGCTGCCTATTTTTGTACAGTAATTTTGCCATTGGACAGAGTATTCATGCCGTTGTTGCCGATGCAGCAAGTCATCAACCAATTGCCGATGTTTTTGTCTTTTTAGATAATAGTTCTAAAGGGTCAATTACAGATGAGCAAGGTGGTTTTTCGTTGAAAGTAGAAACGGACCAACATATAGAACTTGTATTCTCTCATCTAAATTATGAATTATTGTCGCTTTCTCTAAAGAATGTGGCAGCTATTGAAGATACCATATTTTTGATAGCAAGTGGTGTTTTACTAGATGAAGCAGTGGTAACTTCAAAAAAAGTCAAACCAAGAGTTCGTTCTAGATGGCTGAAACGTTTTACGGAAGAATTCTTAGGAGTAGATTATGATAGGAAATTAATTAAACTCAAAAACCCAGAAGTGCTTTTGTTTGAACAAAAAAAAGGCGTTTTAAAAGCATTTTCAAAAGAACCCTTAATTATAGAAAATAAGTTATTAGGGTATCGAACTCAGTTTTTTCTGACCGCTTTTGAATCTTTTAATAACGGTGGAGATTTGCGATACCATGGCAAGGTATTTTTTGAACCCATGAAAGGGTCTAAAAAAGAAATGGCTCGTTTTAAAAGAAACCGTTCAAAAGCCTATAAGCAGTCTAGTCGCCGATTCTTTGCTGCATTAGGACAACAAAAAACAATAGACTTGGCTACTTACGAAGTGGGTTATGCTACATTCGATAAAACCGGAAAAATTGTTAATTATGAACCAATGAATATTGATGCTTTACAAGTGGAAGAAGTACGAAAAGAGGTATATGAGATAGCCATCAATCGAATTCTAACGATAACCAATAATGAAAATAAAATAAAACAAGCTGGAATGCGAAATATGGGCGCTACTTTGGACGGTCGAGTAGGTGATTTTAAACAAACCACCAATAATATTCCACGCTCTTATTTATGGTCTAAAGAGGGGCGAATTGTCGTCAATAAATATGGCACTATTTTAAATCCGCTTGAATTAGAAGAGGCAGGTTATTGGTCTAGTTTGCGCGTTGCTTCTTTGTTGCCTTTGGATTATAAAGTGAGGACGAATGCTAGGTTGTAATAGATGCTTAGCTATTTTAATTTTCCACTACCATTTTTCTTTTCCGGAATAGCTCGATAAACTCCCGTACAGCAGAAAAAGAAACTACCTTATCTTTAAAATAGAGAACGGCTTCTTTTATCTCTTTTTCAGAAGCTTCTAATTGATTTAAAATATTAATCAAGTGCATTTTCATATGCCCCTTTTGAATACCTGTCGTAACTAAAGACCTAACAGCTGCAAAGTTTTGTGCTAAACCAGTCACGCCAATCACTTCCATTAAATTTTGGGCAGAAGGATTGCCTAATAACTCCAAGGAACGCTTGGCGACAGGATGTAAACTGGTCAACCCTCCAACTGTTCCCAATGCCAAAGGAACATCTAACCAGAATTTAAACACGCCGTCTTTAATGCTACAATGACTCAAACTACGATATTGTCCATCTTTAGCAGCATAGGTATGGCCACCCGCTTCAATGGCTCTGAAATCGTTACCTGTTGCCATTACAACTGCATCTATGCCATTAAAAATCCCTTTATTATTGGTGGTTGCTCGGTAAGGGTCTATTTCAGCAATTCTGATAGCTTTATAAAACTTAAAAGCAAAAGTCTCCGCATCCATCTCCCCAAATTTACCTAAGTCTTGTATTGGGCAAGTGACAGAGGCTCGGACTACACACTCTGGTGTATAATTCGATAAAATCGCCATGATAATAATGACTTCCTTTTCTGCTTCCGCAAAATTAGGATGAGTTGCCATAAATCGAGTGAGCGTTTGTCCAAATGATTCTAAACAAGAGTTGATGAAGTTAGCCCCCATCGAATCACAAGTCTCGAAATTGCAACGAAGCTGATAGTAATTTGCTTCGATATCCGTAAAATCAACGAGTTCTATTTCTTGAATACCACCACCTCTTTTATCCATATTGGCAGTAATACTTTGCGCATCTGCCTTCAATGCTGCTTTTAATTCTTCAAAAACAGCTTTTAATTTTTTTACTTCTCCATTCCATGAAAAATGTAATTGTCCCACTTTTTTTGTGCCCAGAATTTCTGCTTTGAAGCCACCCCTATTCATCCAAAACTTGGCAGCTTTAGAAACTGCGGCTACTACTGAACTTTCTTCCGTTACCATTGGAATCACATACGTTTTCCCATTAATCAGAAAATTTGGTGCTACCCCATAGGGTAAGTAAAAATTACTGATGGTGTTTTCACTAAATCCATCAATAATTTTTTGCTGGTCTTCGTTTGTTAACCAATAACTTTTCAACTCCTTAGCGACTACCTCTGGGTCTTTAAAGAAGTTCTGGACTATCCATTTTATCTTCCCTCGTTTGGATAGTTTTGAAAAGCCTGATATTGTTTTTTGTTTTTCCATATTTATGAAATGACCGTGTGTTTTATTTGATGCACCCAGTATCTTTCGATTTTACTTAACCTTCAAATAAGCCTTCGCCAATTTCAAACCCTCAATCTGCCGTTCAACATGTTGATAAAGCGTTTCATAACTGCCCTGTGCATGTTTTAAAAAACCAGAAGCTTGCCCATAAATAGCCAAAAAATTAGCTTTTTCAATCAGATAATAGCCATCTAAAAAATCTTTGACCCCACCAGATATTATCAATTGCTGACAAAGCATTTTATCTCCCAGTTCGGCTTTGATTTGATTGCAATCGTTGACCATCGTTGCGGCATCATGTCCAACGTGCGCAAGATTACCATAAGCTGCTTGTTGATTGGCATCACTTCTTAATAGCTCGACCATAGAAAAGTTAGTGCCACCACTTGCCGCAAAATCTACCGCTTCCAAGGGTAATTGCAATAAAGCTTTAAGACTACGATAGCCCATACCTTGTCCCACTTCTTTCACAATTATTTTAATATCCATTTTCTCTAAAATGGTACTTATAGTTTCCAAAGGTGATTTGGTATACCTATCGCCTTCTGGCTGCATCCATTCTTGAAAAGGGTTAATATGGATAATCAAACCATCTGCCGATAATTTATCTAGTAACTGAGCAATGCGATACAACTCATTCTGCTCAATTAATTGTTCCAATTGAGCGATACCCAAATTTGCGTAAAGCGGTAAATCATCTCCCATCAATGGACGAACCGCAAAATCTTTTAAATATTCATCGCTATATAATAATGCTCGACAGGACCCTAAGCCCATACCCATACCAAATGCTCCACAGACTTTTGCCAAGTTATGATTGATGGTATTGGCCATTTTAGTACCGCCTGTCATGCTAGATACCCAAACAGGTGCTTTCATGGTTTTGCCCAAAAAAGGAATAGTGCCATAAGGTGCCCCTTTGACAGGATGTGCCGCAAATAAAGGCTCATAATCAAAACGTTTATCTAATTGGTCTATGCCAATTTGTGATTTAAACGCTAACTCGATATGGTCTTTTTTACGTTCCTCTGCAGTCGGGTCCTCCATAAACGGTATATTACTTGATTCTTGACTCATTCGTATTTGTTGTACCTTTTTGCAAAGGTAGTAGGATTGTTTTATAAAATTATAGAATAGTAGGGAATAAACAAGAAAAGTGCGGGTAGGTTTAAAAGCTTTAAGGTAGTTCGGAATATTTTATAGGATTCAATAGACTGCATTCTAGAATACCTTGTAGTGATTGAATAGACCTTTTAAGCTACTCGTCGTTAAAAAATTGAACAATAACTAAGCTATCATTAATTTTTTTGTCTTGATTCGCTCAAAAAATCCAAATTAATCACGTTACAACTCATTTTAGCATAAAGCCTAATGTTTGAATTTTGTAAGTTATCGTTTGTTTTTTATATCTTTAGAAATGAAAAGAATGATATTTTGCAAACTCAATTTTTCTTAACCTACTATAAAAATTATGGCTACCTATAACCTTACTATTAATGGAAAAGAAATGCAGGTAGATGCAACACCTGACACCCCAATGCTTTGGGTACTTAGAGACCACCTTAATATGGTTGGCACTAAATATGGTTGTGGCATTGCTCAATGTGGCGCATGTACGGTTCACCTAGATGGAGTCGCGATGCGTTCTTGCCAATTACCTGTTTCTGCCATTGAAAATAAAAAAATCACCACCATTGAAGGATTGTCTGAGAATGGAACACACCCTGTTCAACAAGCCTGGTTAGAACACGATGTTCCGCAGTGCGGCTACTGCCAAGCAGGACAAATTATGAGTGCGGCGGCATTACTAAAAGATAACCCCAATCCCAGCGATGGAGATATTGATGTAGCGATGAATGGCAATATTTGTCGTTGTGGAACATACACTCGTATCAAGGCAGCGATTAAAACTGCAGCTAAAATGAGTTAATATTTTCTTTCATTAATACCTAAAGTCTGACCGCTTACAGTGAAGTGGTCTGACTTCTGACCACTCAAAAAAAATATCATGACACTTATAAAAACTGCCGTCGGTAGACGTTCCTTTTTAAAATCAACCGCTGTTGCAGGCGGAGGTATGATGCTCGGTTTTAGTTGGTTGGCGTCTTGTCAATCTAAAACAGAAGCTGAAGTTTTGGCAATGCCTAAAGAATGGTTTGAAATTAATTCCTATTTGAAAATTGGAGATAATGGGGTAGTGACTATTATTGCGCCCAATCCCGAATTTGGACAAAACGTTCGAACCTCAATGCCAATGATTGTAGCCGAGGAGCTGGATGTAGATTGGAAAAATGTACTAGTCGAGCAAGCACCTTATGATGCCAAAAAATATGGCTTCCAATTTACTGGAGGAAGTAGAGGCATCATGTCCAGATGGGAATCCCTTAGAATGACAGGTGCAACCGCACGCCAGATGCTTCGAACAGCCGCAGCGCAAGCTTGGGAAGTGCCCGTAGAAGAAATCACCACAAATGCAGGTGTTTTGCATCATGAAGCAAGTGGGAAATCTGCTGGATATGGGGAAATGGCTTCGGCAGCAGGTAAAATTCCAGTACCGAAAGAGGTAAACTTAAAGTCTATAAAAGACTTCAAAATTATTGGTACTTCGAGAAAAAATGTTGACGGGAAAGATATTGTCACAGGAAAACCGATGTTTGGTGTAGATTATCATCAAGAAGGAATGTTGTTTGCGATGATTGAACATCCACCTGCTTTTGGGATGACCTTAAAATCAGTGGATGATTCCGCAGTTAAAGGAATGCCTGGAATCAAAGAAGTGGTGACTATAAAAAGTTATAAAGATGATTTTGCAAAAGGCGGGTTTGATACCAATGCTTTTGCAGAAATAGTGGCTATCGTTGGGAATTCTACTTGGGAAGTGATGCAAGCTAAAAAACAATTAAAAGTCAAGTGGAAACCTATAGAGGCTTATAAAGAAACGGTTACTGGTTTTGGTGGAAATAAACAAGTCAAAAATATTCCGGCTGGTCTAGAATCTACGACTAGTCACAATGCACAGATGGAGGCTTTAGCAGCTAAACCTGGGAAAGTTGTTCGGAAAGATGGTAATCCTGATGCGGCTTTTAAAAATGCAGCAAAAATTATAGAGAGAAGTTATTCTGCTCCTTTTTTGGCGCATAATTGTATGGAGCCAATGAATTCTTTTGCACATGTGCAGGGAGACAAAGTGAAGATTGCTGCACCTCTTCAAATTCCAGCTTTAATTATACCGACAATCGCTGCTAGTTTAGAAATTCCAGCAGAAAATATTGAGATGGACATTACCCGTATGGGTGGGGGGTTTGGGCGTAGAGCTTATTCCCACTATATCGTGGAGGCTGCTTTAATTTCAAAACAGGTTAATGCGCCTGTGAAATTGATGTACACTAGAGAAGATGATATGACAAATGGGATTTACCGACCTACTTATCAAGCAACTTATCGAGCAGCATTGGACGAAAATAATAATTTGACTGCTTTGCATATCAAGGCAGGAGGTATTCCAGAAAGTCCATTGTTTGCTAACCGTTTCCCAGCAGGGGCCTTGGATAATTATAAAGCAGAAGAATGGGTGATTGATTCTAATATTACCATTGGTGCGTTCCGTGCGCCTCGCTCTAATTTTATGGCAGGGGCAGAACAGTCTTTCTTAGATGAAGTGGCAGAAGCGGCAGGAAAAGACCCGATTCAATTTCGCTTAGATTTATTAAAACGAGCCCAGGAAAACCCTGTTGGAGAAAAGAATGATTACGATGCAGCTCGGTATGCAGGGGTGCTAGAATTAGTTAGAGAAAAAGCGAATTGGGGCAAAGGAGATGCTAATGTTTCTCGTGGTGTTTCTGCGTATTTCTGTCATAGTACCTATGCGGCTCATGTTTTAGATATGACGATAGAAGATGGAAAGCCTGTGGTGCAAAAAGTGTCTTGTGCCATTGATTGTGGTGTTGTTGTAAATCCTGATGCAGCTAAGAATATGGCGGAGGGAGCTATCACGGACGGTATTGGAAATGCACTTTATGGTGAATTAACCTTTAAAGATGGCGTGCCCGAAAAGAAAAATTATGATAAATATCGAATGATTAGAATGAGTGAAGCGCCTAAAGAAATTGACGTACATTTTGTGCAAAATGAAATTAATCCAACAGGTATGGGCGAACCGCCTTTCCCACCTATTTTTGGAGCTATGGCCAATGCGATGTATCAAGCGACAGGTAAACGAAGTTATAAACAGCCGTTTTTAGGAAATAAGCAGATATTGGGATAGCGTGAATTGAATAACTACAAGTAGTTAGTTTTTTAAATATTTAGACCAGTTAGATTTCCAAAATCTAACTGGTCTTTCTATTTGCTAAAATTAGCATAATTATCAAGCAAATAGAGTAAAAAGGAATCAGAAGGTTTCACTTCTTCTATGCTAGTTTTAACTAATACTATCAAAAAAAACTAGCTCGACTGCGCAGTGGGTAAGTCTTGTTCCTAAAATTTACCTAATTAATCAACACGTCGCACTTATAAAAAAGAGAATACGGTTATTTCTCTTCTGCTTGCTTACAAATCACGGGTAATAGATTATCTACCCAAGTGACTAATAAAATTTCTTTGACTTTAGTCAAATCTTCACATGCTCCTGTATAATTTTGCATATCTAAATAAGCATTACCACGAGCATACAAGAATTCCGCGTTATCGGGAAAGAGGCTAATTGCTTCTGTAAGTTTAGCGATTCCTGCCTCTTGTTGACCTGAATTATAAAGTGTACTACCTTCAACTGCGATTTTCTGTGCATTGTCAAATTTAGACAGCGTTGTTTTACAAGTTGCGCTAGTTGGTCTAAAATCCATACGAATTAAATGTGTTGCAGGGACTTTTTGCCCTTTATACTCTGCTATGTCCCATTGATTGATGGTAGCAGTGGTCGCACTAATTGCTTCGAATTGATAATCCATGCCTAGATTACTAAAATCATTCATTTCTAAAATTCGGACTTTACCATCTTTTTCGACTAATGCTTTTACTTCTACAGTTCCAATCGTGCAACTATCATTGCCAGTTGCAGGATAATTTAGATTTTTATCTATGAATGCTTCCATAGCTGTTTCTCCACCTTTAAAGGCTAATACTTTGTCGAAAGTGTTATAAATGGTATCCCCCTGAATAATATCGTAAGGAGGGACCTCCTTGATTTTAAACTTTACTGGAATGTTCATACTTACTTTTACTGGTACCCCTTTTTGTTTCCCTGGTGCCCATTTTAACCCCAATGGATTTAACGCACTAATGACTTGCAAAGCTGCATCACCACAGCCTCCACCAATATCTCTGACCACTTTGACATCGCTAATTAAACTATCTGTATTAACCACAAAACTTATGACAACTGTACCTTCAATACCATTCATGCGAGCAGTATCGGGATATTTGACGTTGGCATAAATGAATTTCAGTAAAACGTCTTGCGAACATTGTCGCTGCATTTGGTAGGTCGTATCCCATGCTGCACAATTGGACACCATTGGCATATATTCGGCTACAGGATAGACTTTTGAGGTGTCGACTGTTTCTGTTTGTCCGAAGGAAAAAATAGTAAGCAGTAAGAATAAACTTGTATAAAATAATTTCATGCTAAATTGTTGTAGATAAAAATTGTTCCATGACGAATCACCTGATTTATTAGATTTGCCAAAGAACCCTAAAAAATAGGACTGTTTTGAATGTTTTTAAAAAACAGTATCACAAAATTAAAATTAAAAACGAAAAGGAAGGTCTTAGCGTCCGCTAAACATTGACGAGCGGGCGTTAATTAATTCTTAATATTATGGGGGAATTTATTAGAGTTGTGAAAAAGTGGTGCTACAAAATAGTTTTTTGTTCGTTAATTGCCCATACTTGGACCTACTTGTTCTTGCAATTAGCTACTTATTTTACTAGAACAACTAGGTGCAAATTATGATTCAGTAGAAAGACGCTCCTCAACTGTTTTGTCCCAAGGACCTTGAATTGCTATGGTCAAACCTGCATGTTGGATATTGAGGAAATACGTTTTGCCAGAAGGAGAAAATACGCCACCAGCAAACTCAGATTTATATCGAATGTTTTCGGCGATTTTATAGAAGTTGCCTTCTTTAGTGATGCCGATAGCTCTTGGCCGTTCGTTATCTTCACAGAATATTACATCACCCCAAGGTGAAATGGTTAAATTATCGCAGTGCCGTAATAAATCGGTGTTATTGGGTTCTAAAAATAATTCAAGTTTGCCCGGATTTTCTTTTTCAGCAAGAGTGCCTTCGTCGGGACTTGGTGTATAACGGAAAATTTGCCCCGTTTTGGTGATGCTACCACTGGTACAGGCAAAGTATAATTCTTTATCTCCAAACCACATGCCTTCTCCTCGAGCAAATATAGTCGCTCCTTTCATATAGCCTCTTCTTCTCAAATCATCATTGGCTAGGTCGTATACGTTTTCTAAATCTATCCATTCTACTTCCATTGGTTGATTGACAGCTAGGGTATTATTGTCGGTCCTCCAGTTTCTTGTACTTCTAACTTTTCCTCCCTTGATAACTAATGCTTGAAGTTTTCCTCCTTTGATAAGTGCTCCAGGTACATTAGGAATATACCGATAAATTAATCCATCGTCTCTATCTTCTGTTTGATAAACGATGCCTGTTTTTGGGTCTACACAAACCGCTTCATGGTTAAATTGCCCCATTTCTTTTAACGGAATAGGGTCAGCCATGCTTATTTCTTCGGTAGCAGGTACTTCAAAGTTATAGCCATGTCCTCGTTCGTAACTATTGGTCGCTGGGACCACAATTTCTTCACAGCTTATCCAACTACCCCAAGGTGTAGGCCCACCTGCGCAGTTTCTAAGTGTTCCCCCTAGACTTAACCATGACTTTTCTACTTCTAAGGAATCTTCGTTGAAAATAAGCGTGGTGGTTCCTCCATTACAGGGTAAATTACCGTTCCGCATGTCATACATTTTCTGCTTATCCGTTTTGTCTATTAACTCATAATCTTCGCCAAAAGCAGAAAAATTGGTTGGCATTAATTCGTGATTTCTAATCAAGATAACCCGTCCATCTTTACCTTCAAAGGTAGCCATTCCATCAGGTTTGTCAGGATGCACTAATCCATCACTCATCGGTTGTCCTCTGTGGGCTATTATTTTATAAGAAAACCCTTCTGGCAGATTTAGTATGCCTGCTTTATCCTTTTTTAACTTTCCATATTTATTTTTTAATAAATTTCCTTTGGTTGGTGTTTGATAGGTCACGCAACCTTCTAAAGAAGCGGCTAAATAAGTTTGTAAACCTAGAAAACCCATGCTAACCATGCTGGAGTTTTTTATGAAATTACGTCTAGAAAGGGTATTCTTTTTCATCATAAATTAATTCTGTAAGCTTCAATAACCTATTCAAATTGAAACGGTATTTTATAATTCGACTATAAAGTTGGGGAAATAAAAGGGAAAAGCCTAACGAAAAGAAAAATTGCTTCCAAGACTAGACAAAATTTTACAGCAAGAT
Organism: uncultured Saprospiraceae bacterium; assembly: GCA_937974625.1. Classification (GTDB taxonomy): domain Bacteria; phylum Bacteroidota; class Bacteroidia; order Chitinophagales; family Saprospiraceae; genus JAFMDF01. The sequence continues at coordinate 3,347 of CALJVJ010000158.1, read as the reverse complement.
GGGAAATGACTTGATTGAATTTGATAAAGAATCGTTGTGATTGCCAACAAAACTTATAGGTTGAATGGAAATAGAAAAGACCTACTAGATTTTCAAAATCTGGTAGGTCTCGACTATGCTTGTTCGGTCCGTTGAGCAATCACAAGGGGGACTGATTTTATCTTTTTATTACCAACTTATAATTACCGGTTGCTAAAGTTTTAGTATTAATAAATTGTAGAAAATAAAGGCCAGGTGTTTGCTCGTTTAGTTGCAATTCTGGGCTTAAGGTTTGTGATTTTACTTGTTGACCTAAAGTATTAAAAACGCTGATTTGATAGTCTTGATAATTGCCTTCGAATAGTTGAATATTCACTTCACCTGTGGTTGGATTTGGAAAAATATTTAATAACTGTGGTAAATCTAATGATGTTGTACTAACTGTTTCTGAACCATTAGGTGCCTCACTTCCGACAACTGGTCTTATCATCAATGCACCCATTTGAGACGGAGGCACTATTCCATTATCGTAAAAATCACCAATGCTTTTCCATTCACCATCGAGATTGATAGAAATGGTTTCTGTTGCAGCAGGGGTATTTCTATCAAACCCTACTGGAAAACATCGTACATTACCACAAGGTGTCACTTGTTGCCAACCGATATAAAAATCGCCAACGGGTAATTCAACAGGAGTCAATTCATCTGTAAAATTATCCTTTAAGACATAAGTGGTGAAAGCTTGTAAAGTATCTATCAATTCATCAACAAATAATGGCTTTGTAAAAGGAGCCTCGTAAACTGGTTCTGTATTTAAATCATCTAACCATACTTTTAAGGTAATATTAGATTCAGAAATATCTCCTGAAATTATTCTAGGAATTTGTATTCTGATAGCCTGTAGTAAATCAGCTTTATAGTTGGTGAACTTTACTGCGACTTGTCTTCCTGTCCCTATAAAGTAGGCACTTTCTGCTGAGTTATCATCATAGGCGTAATAATTATCTAAGTCAAAAGTTCGACTGCTTTTATTATTTCGTTTAGTGGTTTCGGGTTCAGAGTTGTTTTGCTCAAAACTATAATCTACTTTCACTTGAATGCGCTCCGATGTTTTGAATTCATTTCTGAATTTAGCAACATATTCTCCTCTAATAGGATTTGTGAAATTATGCCTACCGCTAGGAATATTATTTTGTAGACTATTGGCAGGGTCTAAAAGTGTTTGTCTCTTAAAAGATAGGGGCTCCTCATCTATTCCATTTACTGAAAATTCACTTTCTGCAGTACTAATTTGATTATTTGCATGATTATATACTTCAATATCCATCGTTTCCAATACCAATGTGATATCATTGGCTAATTCTGATTGTAAATGTTGCCAAGGAACGCTTGAATAATTTTTTAAAATATTAGAAGGCAATTTAGTCAATGCTAAATCTGCATTATTTTGGGTCATTTCTGTATCTTCTAGCCTCACGTAATCTATATGCCATAAATCAGAACCTCCCGCACGCAGAGAAAAATTTCGAAAGCGGAACTGAAATTCTTCGTGTAAAAATTTCGCATCATCAATTTTTATTGGCTGAACGAATTCAAATGTCGGGAAAGAATCTACTGGAAAAAAATTTTCCTCAATTGTTACTTCGTGCGATTTTACTTCTTCCCATTCTCCTTCTTCCGTTTTAAATTCTAATACTAACTTATCTGGAATGCCTGGTTGATCACCTAAGCCTTTAGGTTGTACATAATAACTTAAGTATTTAGAATTACTACCGCTCAAATCTAAAGGAATGGAAGTAAGCGTATCAGATGATCCATATCCTCCACCATAAGGACTACCTGTACCATCTAAACCATCAAAAGTCGCTACCCCTAAAGAAATAGGAGCATTGGCTAATGTGTTATTGATGAAAACTAAATTTTCCATCCATAATTCGTCATCTGGAAAAGGACTATTATAGGCAAAATCATCAAAAAACGGTAATGCAGCTCCCTTTTGGGAACGCGCAACCGCTGTTTTACCCACTAATTTTTTGGCGGCATTTGCAATTTGAGGATTATGACTGATGACCGCTTGACTTACTTGTGCTTGTGAAGTTAGACTTACTATGAAAACAAGTCCTAGAGTATATAAAAATCGCATATTTCTGTGAGGAATTTTTTGTCGTTTCTTGAATACAAAAATTTTAGTGATAATAATCACTTTCTCAAAAACGTAGGAATGATAGAAATGTTATAATTATAGGAGTAGGAAATTTAAGGAGCGTGGCTGGATGTCAGGTGTACGTTAATAGTTGCTAGTTTTCAGTTGCCAAAACTGACAACTGAAAACCGACAACAGCTATTTAATTACAATTGGAAGGTCGCTTTGTGAGGTATACATCTATAGTTGATCCTACAGTTAAAGTTTTACCACCTCCTGAAGTAGGAGATTGCTTCCACACAGTGGCATCTTCTAAAGATTTAACGGATCCATCTTTGATGACAGAAATACTTAATTGAGAACCTCCTATGATAAATTCTGCCTCCGTATATTTTTTACATACCAAATTAGGAATAGCTACTCTAGCACCACCTCGTGTAGTAACTACGGCTTCTACCATTCCTCCTTGTGGTACTTTGATACCCGCTTTTAATTCTTTAGCTGTAATTTTTTTATCATCCACATAAAGATACAGGATGGTATTTTCTTCTAATTTATTACTAAACTGTTTTTTACGAACCTTAAGGTTGACTTTTAATTGCTTTAACCGTCTAGCGTAATAATTATAGTTATCGTTGCCTGCTAAAGTTGGTAATAATTTTTCTTCTGCTTGGAACTTGGTGATGGTCAAATAGATGGTTCGTTTCTCTTTGACCTTTGATAAAGGTTTTGGACTTTGTTCTAATACCGTACCTGCGGGTTTATCCGCTGACCAAATAGAATCATTGACGACTACTTTTAAATTTTGTTTGTTAGCTTGATTAATCGCTTCGTCAATATTCAAGTTTAGGTAACTAGGTACTTGTAGAGATTCTCCATGATGGGTATAGCTACTCATCCAGAAAAAAGAAACAAGTAATAATAAGACAATTGCACCTAGCATGACTGCTAAATTTTTGAGAAAAATTTTACTCGATAAGAATAAGAAAATTTCTCGCCCAATATTGCCAATTTTATCTTTAAAAGTACTCATATTAGTAAGCTGTTTTATATCGTTGCCGGTCTTTTTTGGTTATTCTGTGGCTTTAAGTGCTAGGACACAAATAACTTAACTATTTATGACGGACTCTTTTTTCGCTCTACTTCGTTGAAAATACTCGCCATAGCAAGCTATGTCTGCGTTTTTCGCCTTGTTGAGCAAAAAAATAGCCTCGGTCAAAAGAGC
>CALJVJ010000157.1 GCA_937974625.1 uncultured Saprospiraceae bacterium | reverse complement strand
GATGAATATACTGAAACACATAATTCTGTTCCTTTTTTAGAAGGAAAATCTTCTGTTGGGCGGCTTGGTATAGATATTCATGCGACTGCTGGAAAAGGAGATGTAGGTTTCTGTAATACTTGGACTTTGGAAATTTCTTGTACGCACCCTGTTCGAGTCTATGCAGGCATGCCTATTGGGCAATTAATTTACTTTGTAGTGGAAGGAGATATTGAAAATTATTATAATAAAAAGAAGAACGCTAAATATAACACCCGAACGATTCGTCCCGTTGAAAGTATGATGTGGAAGAATAAATTTTAAGGTATAGGGGTATAGAGGTTAAGGTAAAAAGGCTTGGATACATGTGTTGTTCCAAGCCTTTTTGTTTTTAGCTTATTATATGTTTACATTTTGTCCGCCTCATCGCATTTTTGCCTTTTCTACTTTATTAAGCACACAAGGCAGCACCAATAATACCCGCCTCATTTAGCATTTCTGCGGTAACAATTTTTGTTCTTACAGGAGCTAATACATCATCATATTTATTGAATTTTTTACTAGCTCCTCCTCCTAGAATAAATAAATCAGGGGTAAACAAGAATTGTAAATGTTCTAAATACTCCTTGAATCTCAACGCCCATTCATCATATTTTAAATCATCTCTTTTTCTGGCAGAATTGGAAGCATATTTTTCAGCTACATTTTTATGTCCTTTTAAATAGACATGTCCAAATTCTGAATTAGGTAATAATTGGCCATTTAGAAAAATAGCGGACCCCAGTCCTGTTCCAATTGTTATTAGAATAATCGTACCTTCTACTCCTGCTCCAACACCAAACTTAATTTCAGCGACTCCAGCTACATCCGCATCGTTTAGAACGGAAACCTTACACCCTGTAGCCTCTGAGAAAATTTTAGCTGCATCGGTACCTATCCAATCTTTATGGATGTTCGAGGCAGAAAATGCAACACCTTTTTTCATGACTGCTGGAAATCCACAACCTATTGGTCCTTCATATTTAAAATGTTCTACTACTTTTTTAAAAGTGGCTGTTACATTTTCTGGAGTGGCTGGTTGAGGAGTCTCTAATCGAAATCTTTCAGAGGCCAATGTACCTGTCTTTGTATTAACTAAGGCCCCTTTAATGCCTGTACCTCCTATATCTACCCCTAAAACAATATGCTTTGCCATACTTATATGAATTGTATTTTTTATGTTGAATTTTTTTTTTGATTAAATTGGCTGCAAAAATAGAAAAAAGCAACTAAATGTATCGGCGATAACAAATAAAAGAGAAATTTGTAATCTATAAATAATATTTTTTATTATATTTGTTTAATATGATTTCTTTTTATTTGTATAAAAATATAGTAATTTTTTACTAAAGTTTGAAAACATATTTTATATTCGCATTTTTTTAGATATAATTAAGAGCAGTCATTAAAGGAATCAGTAGTTGTAAGACCTTCAATAATACAAACTAGTATTATCATTTAACATATAAATTATTTAAATACCTGTTTCTTAACATTTATTAATTTAATTTTTGTTTTTCCTTACCCTCTACCTTCCTACATTTAAACCTGTCATGTTAAACTAACATTTTTAAACGTTTCGATTTAAAAAGAATTTTTTATTCCAATTGAATAAGAAACTAAAGAAAAGGACGCCCAATGGAGCTGGGTTGCTGCAATAGAGAGAGAATCTAGGCTTTATGCCCAAATCTGGGGCGTCTGCTTTTAGGAATGATTTTCAAAGCAAATATTTGAACTCATTATATTTAAAAGTTTATTAATGCAGAGTTAATAGTAGTGTTTTCATCTTTATCTATTATCTCGGTCCAGGCCATTATAAGTTGGTCATCTAATTTTTCTAATATCGGAAAACCGCTACTTCTTGCTATACTTGTCTGAGTGATGGTCAGTTTCTTTTCTACCAGTCCATCTTGATTTATTTTTGCTATTCTAATTATCCCTTTTTCCTTTCCTTTGTTTTCTAACCAACTGATAATTAGGTTGTTATTGTCATAGACTAAATCTACTCTACCTAGGGGATTTCCATCATCTATTCTGATTGGTGGATTAAAATTTGCTCCTGAATCAGTAGAAATCGCAACTTGTACTTTTGGGGTATTGTTTGACATGGTATACCAAGCTACTGCTACTTTTGTTTTTCCATCACTGACGATTTTTGGACCATTTACAGGGCATCCTGCTATCTCCCAATTATCTGTATGAATGGAACGAGGCCGTGTCCAATCTTGACCAATTTGACGTACTATTGAGATGTCTCTAATTTCTTCATCGGAACGGTCTCGATAAGCAACAATGACTCCATTATTGGTTAGAGCTGCTGAGGTCGAACAACAATCACATACTTTATTATCTAACTCAATTTCCCCAGTTAAAACACCTTTTGTATTAAAAAAAGCCCCTCTTAAAGTCATTGCCCCTCCTTGCCCTTCGTGGTCATGCCCATCCGAATTATTTTCTGTTTTAGTATATCTTCCATCTAACCAAGTGGCGAAAACCTTTCCATTAGCAACGGGTAACATTGATACAAAACCATGTTCTGCTGAAATGCCATCTGTGTGCGGTATAAAAGAGGGGGTCCAGTGTTGACCGCCATCTACGGACTGCGCAATCCGAACATCATAGTCATAGGTGCCCATCGCACTTTTCTGTAACCAATGTGCTGCTAAATATTTAGGATTTTCTGAATAAGCAACTATTGAAGGAAAATCTGCCCAGTTGACAAACCAATTTGTTCCTTTTGCAATAATTTTTGGCGCAGACCATTTATTCGCTTCTAAGGAGGAGAAAGCCAAAACATCTGTCGTATCATTTAAGTATTCTACCCATGAAAGTAAAGCTTTTCCTTCTGCTGTTATATGTAAATTTGGCGCCGCTCCTAACTGACAAGGTGTTGAAATCTTTTGGATAGATTGACTATTTTGACAGTTGATTAAGACCAAAAATAAGCTAAGGCTAAAGAAGGTGAATTTTATTTTGCTTATCAAATTAATTAGATTTTAAGCTATTGGAATGATGTAGTGCTAATTGAAAATAATGAACCGCTGAAATGACTGATGATAATTGGAGCTTATCAATTCCTAGACTAAGAAGTTCTCTTCATCTAAAATTCGTCCATTTTGACATCGAATAATTCGAGCTGGAAAATTTTCTAATATTCTGTAGTCATGAGTAGCAAATAGAACGGCTGTATTTTGGTCCTCTGCTAAATTTTTAAGCAATAGTAAGATATCATCAGAGGTGTCGGGGTCTAAATTACCGGTAGGCTCATCGGCGATAATAATATCTGGTTTGTTTAGTAAAGCTCTTGCAAAAACAATTCTTTGCTGTTCGCCACCAGACAATTCATAGGGCATTTTATTGCTTTTTTCTCTTAACTCCACCTTATCTAATACTTCATTAATCCGATTGGAAATAGCTGTTTTATCCTTCCAATTAGTAGCCTGTAGTACAAAAAGAAGGTTGTCATAGACAGTTCTATCAGTTAGCAGATTAAAATCTTGAAAAACAATACCTAATTTTCTTCTCAAAAGTGGGATTGTTTTTCGGTTTAGGCTTTTTAAATCAAAACCAGCTACTTCTGCTTTCCCTTTTTTGAGCGGAAGTGCCCCATATAACGTTTTTAATAGACTCGATTTTCCACTTCCCGTTTTTCCAATGAGATAGGCAAATTCCCCTTTGTGGATAGTCAGATTGACTTCCTCAAGGATGCATGTTTCTTGCTGAAAAACAGCTACTTCCTTTAATTCCACTATCAGGTTATTTTGCATGTAGGAGTGTTTCTTTATCTATATATAATTTTTAATTATTTGCTTTTTACCACTCAACTATTATCAGCAGATTGTCAAAATTACAAATATTTATTACAATTCTTTTAAAACGCCCATTTTGTTGAATATGGGAGTAGAAAAAATGGTATTTTTGTAAAAGGTTTTAACAAAAAAATAGTCTAAATTTAAAGGAGACTTTTGTTTTACAGCCTTATTCTTAGACTTAAAATATTATTATGAAAAAAGTACACATTATAGGAATTGTATTAATCGCTGCCGCTATCGCTATATTGATGTCTATTTCTAACGACGTTAGTACATTTACTACTTTTGCTGATGCAACAGCTACTGGTAAAGTAGTGAAAATTTCAGGACACTTGAGTAAGGACAAAGAAATGTACTACGAACCTCAAAAAGACCCTAACTATTTTACCTTCATTATGAAAGATAGTGAAAATGAAGAACGTAAGGTTGTTCTGTTATCTGCAAAGCCACAAGATTTTGAACGTTCCGAATCCATCGTCTTGACAGGAAAAATGGATGGTGATACTTTCTTAGCTTCTGATATGTTGATGAAATGTCCTTCAAAATATAAGGATGAAGAGATTTATATAAAGAGTAAAGAGGCTAGCGCAATGCTAGATAAATAAAACAATTTTATAAGGTAGTAAATTTGAGGACTCTAATAAAGTATTCAAATTTATTACCCCATGAATGCTATACCGTCCTATTGAGCGGACTAGAGCAAGCTAAAATTAAAGAAAATCACCTGATATTTTCTTTTTACTGGAAAAAACCTTAAATTTAGTCTGCTAAGGACCTATCTTATTATTGCTTTCCCATCCTTTTCTTCATTAGTATTTTACCCATTATTAAGTCCCATCGTAATTTTTCATAAAAAAATTACGAAAGTTATGTACCAATTTTTATGGGTTATTTCTTTTTTATTCTTTCCCCTTTCTTTTGTCTCGGCAAATACTTTATTTAATTGTCCTAGCGTGTCTATTGATATAGTGGAGGATGAATTAACTATTAAAGGGTTGACTGCACCTATTGAAATTGTAAAAGTATTTAATGCTTCTTATAATTTAGTTTATCAGTGTAATGGAAATTGTCCCAACAATATAGATTTAGCTAATTTAGCAGAAGGTATTTATTATATTGATATTCAATCTTATACGAGTAATTGGCGATTCATTTGTGACCAAAAGGAAACAATAACGATAAGTAGTGATACCGCACCTTCTTGTGAGAATATTGAGTTGGATGTAGTAGCTGATGAATTGTTGATGTCTGGACTTGAGGCACCCAATAAAATTGTTAAAGTATTTGATGTATTTTATAACCTCATAGATATTTGTTTTTCAGATTGCGGAAACACTATTGTTATCCCCAATCTATTGTCTGGTTTGTATCATGTTGATATTCAATTATATACGGCTAACTGGGAATTTGTTTGTGATCATAAGGAAGATATTTTTGTAGATTTAACTGACGAACCCTGTGATGATAATCCTTGTCTCGGCAATGTGACGCTGGCCAATCAACAGGCAATTGATGACTTTTGTGGTTGTACTACCGTAGAAGGAGACTTAGTCATTGGAAAATTGATTGGTAGTAATATTAATTCCTTAGCTAATTTAAGAGATATTGAAAAAGTTAAGGGGAAATTGACTATTCAAGGCACGAATATTCAGAATTTTGACGGTCTTGGGAATTTAGGTTTTGTTGGTCAAGATTTATTTATTCATAAAAATCTGTCTCTTAAAAATTTTCAAGGATTAAATAATTTGGTTGAAATTGGCAGCACTTTTTTTCTTAAAGAAAATCCACAAATCTCTAATTTAAATGGTTTAGACCGTTGGACTAAAGCTTTGGCGATTGATTTTGATAAAAATAGTGGTTTGAGTAAGGTGGATAGATTAGCGCTGCTTTCTAATTTGACAACCATTAAATTGACCAATCTTGCGCAACTGAGAGCAGTCCCTCCTCTGTCCCTATTGAGTTCGCTATCAGGCCTTAATCTTAGTAATAATACAAAGTTCCAAAACTTGAATTTTTTAAGCCCCATTGGTTATCTAGAAGGGAATGTAACGATTAAATCAAATCCTTCTTTATCCGATTGTTGTGGATTGGCTCATTTAGTGGACGATGACCCCTTTTTTGGTAGTAATAATGCTGTTTTCGATATTGCGAATAACCCTTTCTCTTGTAAGTCTATTTCAACTATTTTATCCGATTGCCAAACAATTACTCCTTCCTGCTCAGATATTCAAGTAAATGCAAACGGTGGAAGTATTTCTATTACTGGTCTGACGGCTGCCAATGTTATCTTAAAAGTTTTTGATAAAAATTATGGGGTGTTATTCAATTGTTTTGGGGATTGTGACAATTTTGTTCAATTGAATGATTTATCGAATGGAATCTATCGAGTCTCTATCAATTTTTATAATCCCAATTGGATTCCAATTTGTGAAACTATTGTCACCGTGGAATTAAACGAGAATGAAGGAGTTGTTTCCTTTAGTGATAGAACTAACAAGGATAAGCTATCTGATGGGAGTAATTTTTTAGTAGCCCCTAATCCTGCTTATGGTGCCACCTTTGTTGATCTAAAAGCGGTAGCAGGAAAATCTGTTCAGTTACAGTTAATCGACCAATTTGGACAAAAAGTTTGGGCTAAAGAAATTAGACAGGCAGCTTTAGTACCTGAAAAAATAGATATTTTTCCTTTTGATAATGGCTTGTATTTTTTAATGATTCAGGCAGAAGGACAACCATTAAAGACCCAAAAATTAATGGTTGCTAGAATGTATTAATTAGGAGATATATTAAGTTCAAGCTCAAGTGCCAAGTTCAAGTTCAAAGGGTTCAACAGTTGTTCGTTGTACTTGAACTTGAGCTGTTTTTTTTAGCTTCTGAACATAATAAAATAGGTCTTAATTTACTTGTGATTGGAGATTAATTGAATTTTCCTTTCCCAAAATGTCTTCCCTATAATTGTAAAATTCCTATCCTTAACATATTATTAAACTTCAATTAGTATCTTAGTCGTTGGGCAAAAATAAAGTGTACAACTTTTTTGAGCAATTGCCTTAGTCCTCCAAAAATTTCCTTGCAGTCAATATTTTAGAGAACTAAAACAATTGCAAGTTGTACACTTTATTTTTCTTTCGCCCCTTACTTTGTATCTTTCTGATTTTTATCACTAAAAATAAAAGTAATGAAATACACCCTTCTTACTGTAATCTCCATCTTTCTTATTTCTACCTCTTTGGTTGCGCAAACTTTTAGTTCTCAAAATCCAGATTATATCGAGAAAGTCAAGGCTGGCGAATCTGCTTTAAAGGAAGCAGATTATACAGAATGTTTAACCTTGTATAAAGCTGCTTTTGATATCAAACAAACTAGTTATTTAAGTATTATGAGGGCAGCAGCTTGTGCTTTTAAATCAGATGATGAAGCTATCTTAAATACCTACTTAGACAAAGCCTTTGAACTAAGTTGGGGCGGCACAAAACAAGTTTTTGACAATTATGAAGAATTTGAATTTCTAAAAAACACTCCTTTTGAAAAATTAGTTGATGAAAAATACAATGCTGCAATTGCCGCTTCAGGTGTAAATTTGGCATTAATGCAAGAATTGGAGATCATCCATAAAACAGACCAAGAACAAAGAGGTTTTATGCGAGAAGTTTCCGATAAGTATGGTTGGAAAAGTCCACAAATGGATTCGCTTTGGAAAATTCAAAACTATGCTGATTCTGTCAACACCCAAAGAATTGAAGCAATAATTGCAGAACATGGGTATCCGGGAAAAGCCTTAGTGGGGGAATCCCAAGCTTCTACCGCTTTTTTAGTTATTCAACATGCAGATTTAACTATTCAAGAAAAGTATTTACCCCTTATCTCTAAAGCTGCTGACGAAGGAGAAGTGCGATGGAGTGCTGTTGCTTTATTGGTGGATAGGGTAAGGATGCGGAAAGGCGAAAAACAAATTTATGGTAGCCAACTAAATACAGACAAAGCTACAGGACAACCATTTTTTGCCCCTATCGAAAATCCACATAAGATTGATAGTGTTCGAGCTACTGTTGGTTTAGGGCCGCTACAAGAATATGCGGATCATTGGGAACTAAAATGGGATGCGGATACACATATTGAGTTTCATGAAAAAAGAGCAACAAAAGAAGAAAAAAATAAGGAATGAGAAGAGCGGAATGCGGATTATCCTAGGAGGTAAAAAGCAGTAAAAGAATCTAGTTGACGAAATAAGTGAATTCTTTTAATGCATTCTTTCCACTTTTTTACAAAAAAAATAAAGAATTCGAAAAAATAAAGTAAGTCTTATTTTATAACTCGCTGATAATCAATGATAAATTCAAGTGTCGACATTAATTTTTATCTTTTATTTTGCCAAAGGCTTTCTACAAGTCAAAATAAGGTGTATTTTTACGCCCTAATTTTAAAGCAATAACACCATTATTTTGACGGAAAGTTTCTCTGAAAAGAAGGTAGGTAAAACGCTATATGATTATCAAGAAGAGGATTTAAAACTAATCTTTGAAAGATTAGAAAATTGCCCTGATGATTATAATTTATTGTATCAGTTGCCAACTGGTGGAGGTAAGACGGTTGTGTTCTCAGAAATAGCTCGGCGTTATTTAGAGAAGACAGGTAAAAAAGTCTTGATTCTTACTCACCGAATTGAATTGTGTGGGCAAACAGATAGGATGTTGAGAGAATTTGGCGTGAACAACAAAATAATTGACAGTAAGGTCAAAGAATTGCCTGACCAAGCAGATTATAGTTGTTTTGTTGCAATGGTCGAAACTTTAAAGAACAGACTTCAAGATAAGTTGTTTAAAGTAGATAATATTGGATTGGTTATTATTGATGAAGCTCACTATAATTCCTTCCGTAAATTATTTAAATATTTTGAGCAATGTTTTATTTTAGGTGTTACGGCTACACCACTTAGTTCTAATATCAATCTTCCAATGAAGGATATTTACAAGGAACTAATTGTCGGAAATGATATTGCTTCGCTGGTCAAAAAAGGCTTTTTAGCCAAAGCGACGACTTTTACCTATGACGTAAGATTGGGCTCTTTAAAAGTTGGGATTAATGGCGATTATACCGTCAAATCCTCAGAGGAACTGTATTCTAGCGCAATTATGCAAAACAAATTGCTCTATGCCTATAATCAACGTTTAAAAAATAGGAAGGTACTTATTTTTAATGCAGGTATTGTTACCTCCAAAAATGTCTATGAAACTTTTAAGGACGCCAAAGTTCCTGTGCGGCATTTAGATAGTACCATGACTAAAAATCAGCGAAAAGATATTTTAGCTTGGTTTAAAGTTACGCCAAATGCAGTCTTGACTTCTGTAGGTATTTTGACTACAGGATTTGATGAACCGACTATTGAAGGGATTATGCTTAATAGAGCAACTCGGTCTCTGGCCTTGTATTATCAAATGATTGGTAGAGGTTCACGGGTTATCCCTGGTAAAACAAATTTTGAAGTGGTGGATTTGGGTAATAACGCCGCTCGATTTGGTCTTTGGTCAGCTGAAGTGGATTGGCAGAAAATATTCCGTTCTCCTCAATATTTTTTACAGAATATTATTACGGATGATGAAATTGAACGGAATTTCAAATACATTATGCCTACTGAATTGAAAATGCGTTTTTCAAAAACAGAAAACCCTTATTTCGATATTAAAGAAGAGAATAAAATTGTTGTAAAAGAAGGACTGAGAACATCCGTAGTTTTGGATAGAGCTATTGAGCAACATGCTAACATGATTCATGAGAATAGTGCAGACTATGGAGAAGCATTGGAACTCATTAGATTGTTGAACGAAAATATTTCTGACCGAATTAGAAGATATTGTTACTGTATTTGTAATTCTACTAAAAACTTTCGGGATTGGGCAAAAGATGATTATACTAGAAAATTGAAATTGAAAGTTGCTAGTAAATTTTAATTTAAAAATATCTAAAAATGACCTGTTAGATTCTTGTAAGTCTAACAGGTCTTTTTTTGTAAGAAATTGCACAATACTTCCTACTTTTTATAACATATCCCACTAGATTATTAACTTAGCGTTAATTTTAATCAATTTAGGGCGTTGGAAACATGTCCTTTACCTAACGGTAATATTTTATACTCATTTGAAGAAGAGTTAAAGACTACACAAAATCATACAGCATGGATGCTAATGGAACCTCGCCAGAAAAGATTAAGCACATCGCTATTGCAGGCAATATTGGTGCAGGAAAAACAACGTTGACTACTCAGTTAGGTAAACATTTTGGATGGGAAGTTCATTACGAATCTACTGATGATAACCCTTATCTAAGCGATTTTTATACGGACATGCATCGTTGGTCTTTTAATCTACAAATCTATTTCTTAAACAGTCGCTACAGACAAGTTTTAGATATTTTAAGTGGCGATAAAACAGTTATTCAAGACCGAACTATTTATGAAGATGCCTATATCTTCGCCCCGAACCTTCACGATATGGGCTTGATGACAACTAGAGATTTTGAAAATTATTTTTCTCTTTTTAATACGATGTCCTCCCAAATTCAACCACCTGATTTATTGATTTACTTGAAAGCTAGTATACCTACTTTGGTCTCTCATATTGAAAAACGAGGACGAGACTATGAGGGGAGTATTAGTATTGATTATCTTAAGAGACTCAACGAACGATATGAGACTTGGGTTGATGGTTATGATAAAGGGAATCTTTTAGTAATCAATGCAGATGAGATTGATTTTTTTAATAATAAAGAAGATTTGGGAATGGTTGTCAATTTAGTCCAAGGGGAATTACACGGATTGTTTCAGTAATTAATCATTACCAAGCTATAACTAAAAGAGGCAGTAACACGATTGTGATACTGCCTCTTTTTATATAAAACAAATTTAAACTGCCAGATTGATTTTTTTACTATTTTATCGGTAATGGAATTAAACTACTCTTTGTGGGGGTCAATCTGACAGTTTAAATTCGGTTAAGGTCTATTTGAAGTACTCGCAACCGCTGCTTCTGATTTATCTCCGCTCATCATTTCTATCACAAAGCTAGGCATAATATCTTGTACTTTACCATTATTCATGTAAAATAATCCATATAATAAACCAAAATGTACCAAAAGGGTAGCAAAAATGGCCTTTGTCTTTCTTATTTTTTCTGTCTTTTCTATATTGTATTGTCTCATATTGCTGTTGTTTTAGCTATAACGGCAAGATTTTGACTTCTAGTATAAAAGACTGTTTTTTTTAATATAACCTTAACAAGACCATAATATTATCTGATTAATCTGACCTTCATCTTAATATCTTCCTCTGGCCTATTCCTACCATCTTTCTTTACCTCTGCGATTTTATCTAAAACTTCAAAACCAGAAAGTAATTTACCAAATACGGTATAATTTTGGTCCAAGGAAGGATAACCTCCATTTTCTATGTAAGCTTTTCTTTGTTCCGCTGTGTATCTAAAGTCTTTTGCCCCTTCCATTCTTTCCAATTCTCCTGCTGAAACTTGTTTTCCATGTACTATATAAAATTGAGAGCCAGAAGACTTTTTCTCAGGATTCATATGGTCAGGCATTCGTGCTGCGGCTAAAGCGCCTCTAATATGCGCTAGTGCAGGATTTATTTCAGCGGGTACTTCGTAGCCCGGGCCTCCTCCTCCTAAAGCGGCTCCTTTTTTAGCATTCTTTGATTTTGGGTCTCCTCCTTGAATCATAAAGCTATTAATCACTCTATGGAAAATTAATCCATCGTAAAAGCCTTCTTCCGCTAGTTTGGAAAAATTATCTCGGTGAAGTGGGGTCTCATCTGACAACTCCGCTATCATAATACCAAAGTCTGTCTCGATTTCTACCAAACAATTATCTGGTGCATCAATCTTTACGCGCTTTTCTGTTTTTCTTGTCTTATTTCCTTTTTTAGCTCTTAGCTTAACTAAATAATTGCCAGAAGACCTGTAACGATGACTAGGGGTAGCTTCCATTGACGTGTTTCCGTCTCCAAAATCCCATTCGTAAGTTTCTGCATTTTGAGAGTTGTTCTCAAATTCTAGAGCAGCAGGTGCCGTCCTATCGGTTCCTTGTACCGTGAAATCCGCAATTGGTCTGGCACAAGAGGCAAATAATAATATGCTTAGCAAGTATAAGTAATTCTTATTCATGTTTTATTGTATGTATTGATAATTTGTTAAATCTAAAATCTGAAATTCAACATCTAAAATTTAAAAGTAGTGTTTCTTCATTACCTCTTTATAGTACGCTGATTTTCATTTTTACATCTTTAGCTGGTCGATTGGCTCTGTCTGTTTCTACATCAGCAATTTTGTCTATTACTTCTATTCCTTCAACTACTTCGCCAAAAACGGTATAATCCATATCTAAATCTGGTCGACCTCCTAATTCTTTATACATTGTTCTTTGTGCTTCACTATATTTGATACCTTTCATTTGCTCAAACTGATTCAATCGATTGTCATCTACTGGCCCACCTTGAACTACATAAAATTGAGAACCCGACGACTTTTTCTCAGGATTACCAGGACCTGTTCTTGCTGCAGCTAAAGCTCCTTTAAAATGAGGCGAGCCAATTTCTGCGTCTAACAAATAACCTGGACCACCTCCACCTAACATGGCTCCAGGTGCAGCACCTTTTGATTGTGGGTCACCACCTTGTATCATAAACCCTTTCATCACTCTATGAAATAATAAATCATCATAAAACCCTTCTTTTGCCAATTTTAAGAAGTTTTCTTTGTGAATAGGCGTCTCATCATATAATAAAACCTTCATGTTGCCATACTCCGTTTCAATTAATACATGTGCTTCCTTTTTGCCACAACTGCTGATAACTGCTAAAAGACAGATGACTAGACAGATATTTAATAATTGCTTCATAATTGTTAATTTGTAAATGGTTTAACGACTTAAGTATTACTTCCGCTATCTTCTGTAGCTTCTTCTAATAATTTTTCGTCTATAAAATATTGTACTATTTTTTCTTTTAAAAATTCACTTTGTTCTTCTACGCCCTTTACTGGTACAGGTTTTAATACCTTATAATGTGGCCAACCATCTTGGTCTAAACCTTCAAATTCGTAATAGCCATCAGGAATAAGTAAACGACAAATTGCTATATGCATTAAATCCTGTTTCTCTTCTTTCGAAAACTTCGTCTTTGGCAAAGCTAATTCCTGCATCCCTATTAAATACAATACGGCATTTAGGTCGGGTAGGGTCTCTTTATTGAAAGATTCTTTTACAAAATGTCTGACTCTTAACCACTCAAAATCTAATTTCCAAGTTTCCATTAATATTTATTTATTAGTTAGTTATCCATCGTTTCTCAATGTTTTATATTGAAAATTGACTTTAACGATTATTGTAATTTTTTGCAAAAGTATAATAAGTGAGGACTAAAGGCAATAGGGGATAAAACTAGCGCCGATAGGTCGTATCTATCCACTGATACCTACTTTTTACCTCCTTTATCTATTTTCTAAAGAGTTTTATAGGAAATTCTCAACTTAATATTCCAAAGTTTTGTTAATTTCATGGTTGAGAATAACTACTTTTGTTTTAAATCTATGATATCCTGGAATATTATTATATTTCTAGATTACAATACTGTAAATAAAATAAATTATGCAAAGTAAATTTATTAGTTATGCCGTTATCGGCTTTTTTATCTTTATCGCTTTAGTTACCTTTTCTAACAGTACTTTTATCACGCTAGAACCGGGAGAAAGAGGTGTATTGTTTAAAAGATTTAGTGGCGGATTAGATAAAGAAAATGTCTATACTCCAGGTTTTCATGTCGTTGCACCTTGGAATAATATGTACATCTATCAAGTACGAGAACAACAATTAGAAGAGGCGATGGAAGTATTGTCTACCAATGGTTTGAATATTAAGGTGGATGTTACGGTTCGGGTAAATCCTAAATTCGACAAAATTGGTGAGTTGCACGAGAGTTTTGGGAGAGACTATTTGAATACCTTAGTCCGTCCTGAAGTCCGTTCTGCGGTAAGAAAAATTATAGGACGGTTTGAGCCAGAAGAATTATATTCTTCTAAAAGAGATGAAGTTCAACAATTGATTCAACAAGATTTAGAAAAGTCTTTAGATGAGAATTACATCGACTTGAAAGCTACTTTGATTAGAGATATTGAGTTGCCTGATAAAGTAAAGAATGCGATTGAAGTAAAAATTGAGGCAGAGCAATCTTCCTTAAAATATAAATATGTGCTATTGCAAGAGAAACAAGAGGCAGAAAGAATTATCATTGCTGCCCAAGCAAAAGCAGAAGCTAATGCTATTTTGAGTTCTAGTTTGACTTCTAATATCCTAAAAGACAAAGGTATTGAAGCAACTTTAGAGTTAGCAAATTCTCCGAATTCCAAAGTAATTATTGTTGGTGGAGGTGATAGCGGAGGGTTACCAATGATTTTAGGTAATAACTAAATCTTATTGAAATATCTGCTTTTAAAGCCTCCTTTTTCATCCATCGGGATTGAAAAAGGAGGCTTTTTTGTTTTAGCACTTACTTATTATTATTTTATCGAATTAGGTAGGTCAATATTTATGGATTCATCGTCTTCCAAAATTTTAAATTTAAATAGGGGATAATACTTTTTTATTCGTCTTGCTATAAAGAATTGTTAAAAAAGAATAGAAAAGTGATTTCCGTTCTTTTTTCTCGTCTTAATAATAACACAAATCTTTTTTTATCAAAAAATAGAAATATGAAAAGTACTAAAGATATAATTAAGCCTTTATTGATTTTGACCATATCCTTTTTGATTTCTACGGTTTTGGTAGGGATGATTGCGTATTCAAATTCTCCTGAAGCTAAACTGTTTATTGACAACTTATTTGGGACTCCAATGGTGGCAGATAGCATTGGTCAAGCTTAAAATTAACTTGAAAGATAGTTGGATAGCTTTTTAAATCCCACATTGAAGCTGCTAGCAAAACTATATCCTACTATATAGGCGTGTTTCTAATCTTATAATTTAAACGCTTCGATGACAAAAAGGTCATCGAAGCGTTTATTTTTTAGAGTTGTTTCTTTTTCTTTTTATCGGATGCAACCCTTCTTTTGCTCTGGAATGGCAGCTATCTACTTTTTTATGAAAGTTAACCCCTTTTAATTTTAATTTTAACTAAAAAAAATGCCTTAATTATTTTTTTACCTGATTATCAAAGGTTTAGATTTACCTGAAAAAGATAACTTTAACTAAATTACAGGCATTGTTATCCTTTTGTATGCTTTATTTCCTTTGATTTCTCATAAATATGACGTTAATTTGCATCGCCTTTAATGATTCTCTCTATGTATGAGGTCCATTTTTCTTAATTGAAAAATGGCCTCTATTGAGAGCAAATACTAACCTTCCATTTTTTCTGCAATAATCGAATAAACCATCGGTAATTTTCCTTCAAATCCTTTTATTTGATATGCCCCTTCTTTTTCCACTGTATTCGGAAAACAATTATAAGGTGAGCTTGTATATTCTTGAAAGTCTCTTATTAATAAATTTTGCTTTATTAATACCCCAAATACTTCTGAAAGAGGGTGATTCCAGCTATAACCCATTGTTGGTTCATGTCCATCGCCATCGGTATAACTCGATGTGTATTCTTCATGAAAAGTCTTTGAATTGAAATAGGGATAGGCCAGTTTTTCAAAATTATCATCTAACATCCATAATATTGGATGAAACTCCGCGAAAATAAATTTCCCTCCGGGTTTTAAAAAATGGTTAATTATTTTTCCCCATTGCTCTATTTCAGGTAACCAACCAATTGTGCCATAGGATGTAAAGACGATGTCAAATTGCCCAACTAAATGTTGGTCAAGTTCATTTATATCACAACAAACGAAATTAGCACGGTCGGACAAATTTAATTGACTAGCCATGCTTTTTGCTTGCTCAATCGCTTTATCTGCTAAATCTACTCCTGTGACTTGGGCGCCCATTCGTGCGAGGGAGAGGGTATCTTGACCAAAATGACATTGCAAATGCAAAATCTTTTTATCGGTTACCTCTCCTAATAAAGCTAATTCTATAGGCTTTAAAGAAGTTTGGCCTTTTAAAAAATTGTCGTTATCGTAGAATTTGGAATGGATATGTGTGGCTGTTTTTTTGTTCCACAGTTCTCTATTGACTTGAATATAGTCTTCCATGATTAAGTCTTTTGTCGTTTATGGTTTTATTTACTATTCATTTAAACGACAAAATAAATGGCATAGTTCCTTATCAATTTTCCTCTGCTAATAATTGCTGAGGAGAAGCATCCGTTCCTTCATTGAATAGTAATAACCGCTCTAATTGGTCAGCTAACACAACTTTGGTTTCCTCAAAATACACCGTCCAATCATCAATGCTACTGACGGTTTTAAACGTAGGCATAGCTTTCAATTTATCTAATTTGTCGAGCCAATCTTGGAGTTTTTGTTTTAGACTGTTGACGGTACTTTCTAGTTTTTTCAATTCTGTAATGGTCTCAGACTTACTGAGCATTGCTCCCGATTTTACTTGCTCATTTATGGCTCTTACGCGTTCCAAATCGTTTGCTTTATAGGCTTTGTTAAGTTCCACAAAGATTTCTTCTGCTTGTTCATGTAATTCCTCTACCACTCGGTCAGGGTGACAACGTAGAGAAGTTTGACGATATAATTTTTTTAACTCTTTTTTCTCCGCTGGAGTTAAGGTATTCAGTTGCTGTTTTTTTGACTCCTCATAGGACCTAGTATATTCTTCGTGGTCATTTTTGGCTTCTTCAAATTCTTCCTGCTTTTCAGCATTTTCGGCATCTATTTGGGCTTCATAGGCCGCCTTTATTTTACTTTGAAATAGAATTTTTTGCAGCAAATCCCCTAATTCTTCACTATGCAATTTGCTGAATTCATGGATTACCTTTTGGGTCTCATTGTATTCTTGACTAATTGAAGTGATTTCTTCTTCTATTCGTTGTATTTCTCGACGTAAGCTATCAACAGGGGGGTCAATACTATCTTGTAAAACACCATGAAACTGGACAAAGGTTTGTATCAATGCATGAGCACTCTCAAATTCCTTTTGTAAAATAGCTTGATGGATGGCTTGAATATTTTCATCGCTAGGATAATTTTCTAATATCTGGAGCCTAAGATGAATGAATTCAGTGTCCCCTATGCTTATCAGCACTTTGAGAATGTTCAATTTTTGTAATAATTCTCCAATCGAATTTTTTGGACGGGGCGCTGTTTTTGATAATTGATTGAGCATACTCAAATACTCAAACTCTTCTAAAAAACCTTGCGTTAAAGTAGGAAGCGACGAAGATATCGTTAGTATTTCTTCTTTTGGTGGGTTTTTATGTCCCCAATTATAGTTACCTGTCAAGACTAATTGTTGGTCTATTAGCACAAACTTATGATCTATTAGTTTTTCACTTTCTACCTTATCCAACCAATGTAATTTTGCGCCTTGTTGGACTAGGGCCTCATATTTGGCTTGGTTTTGACCATTCACATCATCTTTTATTAAAACCATTTGAAGGTCTATACCTTCCAATAATTTTTTTTCTAATAATCCAAAAATACTTTTTTCCCCTAACCAGCCAATAGCTAGAAATAATTTTGTGGTTGCTGTGGTTAATGCCTTGATTAACAAGGGCATTAAATCATTGTTTTGTGTAGTTTCCTGTTTCATTAATGTAAAGTATTGACAAAAATCAACGGACTTATTTTTTGTTGTTTCTAAAACTTATTTATTACTTCTTATCTTTTTTAACTCAATTGCTTGCTCTACTTTTTTAATGGCGATTGCTGCTCCCGGATGGTCCAAATTTAATGCTTTTTCTAAATCAAATAAAGCTTCTGTATAGTTTAATAAATCTGTATGCGCTACGCCTCGATTATACCATGCGTTAGCTGCCTCCGCATCTCTTCTAAGTACAATGGTGTAATCGGAAATAGCATCTCTTACATGACCTACATAATACCTTGCTTCGCCTCGATTGGCATAGGCATTTAGGTGATTTGGTTGTAATTTGATGGTTTCTGTGAAATCCGTAATCGCTCCTCTATAATCTTTAAGGTCGAACTTAGTATAGCCACGATTATACCAAGCTTCTACATGGTCCGGTTTTAAAGCTATCGTTTGAGTGAAATCTTTGATAGCTTCGGGAAATTGTTTAAGCTCATATTTTGCATAAGCTCGACTATACCAAGCATCTGCTTGTGTTGGTTGGATTTCTATAATCGTGGAAAAATCTTTGATGGCGTTTGGATAATCTGCTATATCATAATACAAATAACCTCTTTCTAAATAAGTATCAATATCTGCTGGAGCAACTTTAATGGCTTCCTCAAAATCTTCTAAAGCATCGGCCGTATCTCCTATTAACATTCTAGCCACACCACTAATTTTATAAGCTTTGGCATTGTCAGGTTTGATTTCTAATGCTTTCATACACGCATCAATCGCTTCTGGGTATGCTTCTTGCTGAATGAATTTTTCTGCTTCAAGCAACCATTCATTAGCTTCTCTTTTTAAAAGCTTCTTTGTAATGTTTAACTGAAATTTTGTAAAATTAACAATTGCCTTGTTTTGTATTACAAGACTTTTTTCCTTATCAATTTCCTTCATTTTAACGAAAATTATTGAGTATCAAACGATTTGTTAATGGAAATTTGGGCTTTTGAAGTGGTGAATTATCGCATTGGTTTTAAGGAAGTAAACTAAACACTTAACATATTAAAATAAAATCAATCTGTTGATTTTTAAGTATTTATCCTGCTATTTTATCTTTTTTTTTGAGAAAAAACAACAATATTTTCCTTCCTAATTTTGATTTTTATTTACCTTAAAAAGATAGATTAGTTAATCTTTCATTTTTTTTGTAAAGATATTATATTTTTCAAACAATTCTTTTTAGAAAATAATCTTTTATAATTGAATAATTTATGTGTAAAATAAATAGGATATTTCCTCTAGGTTTGTTTTATTTAATATATATTTGCTCGACCCAATCATATAAATCTTTATAAACTATCTTTTTTTAGAAACTATACCAATCAAAATTGATTAGTATTTCTCATTTTCTGATAGTTTCTCCCAAAGAAGTTAATTCACAACATAATTTTATTATTTTTTTTGACTTGAACAAAATGTTCATGAAGTCGTATTGTAATACTAGTACTTTAATCGTACCAAGTATTCCTACATATCTTCTAAAGAAGATTTATCTGATTAGTTCGATAATTTTCAAATGACCATTTTATTCTAACAATTATATTCGTTAGCAAGTCTCTAGACTTTGATAATTTTACTGAAATTTATCAGACCCCTTATACAAACCTAAATAAATTACCTTTCTCCTAATAACATTAAGAGAATCGTATTTGAATTTACATGTATCGACGAAAAAATAAATGCCCATTTTTGACTTGTCTTTTCTGCGTTGATGGCAAATTTGTAGTTCGGAATTTTATCTCACTGCATGCCTTACAGGCTCAGAAAGTCCCTTTGAAAGGGAGACTAACAAAAATATTAAACACTTATTTCTACATCGTTCCTAATGCTCATTATTTTTCAAAACTAAAGGAGTTCGCAAAAAGTAACCTATGTGCCGTTCTAAAAATTAACAATTCTTCATCGTTAAATTTTCTATAATAGTTTAACTATACATTGGAAAATTTATCTTGATTAATCTTTGATTTTCTACTGCGTCTTATGTAGTTTAATTATTTCTTCACTCCTAAAATTATTTAACACAATTTCATCATGAAGCTTGCCAAAGACAAATTCATCAGCAGATTGCAAAGCTCAGTTGGCTTAAATCAAAAGCAATCGGAAGCTGTTTATCGTCTCTTGCTAGACGATCGTTTAGTTCCTTCTCACGAAATCGTAAAAACGGTTGAAATAGTACGAGAAGTGCCTGTAGAGGTTATCAAAACCGTAGAGGTTATTAAAGAAATAGAAGTTATTAAAGAAGTACCGGTAGAAGTTTATCGGGAAGTTGCTACCATTCAAGAAGTGGAAGTGATTAGAGAAAAGCCTGTTGAGGTTACTCGAGAAGTAAATGTTTTCCAACCAATTGAAGTATCAAAAGAAGTTGCGGTAGAAGTTGTAAAAGAATCTACCAATATTCAAGAGGTAGAATTGATTAAAGAAGTTGCGGTAGGTTTGACGAATGAAGTAGAAATTTTTAAAGAAGTTTCTGTTGTTAAAGAAGTTCCGGTAGAATTAATCAGAGAAGTAGAAATTATTAAAGAAGTTCCTGTAATTAAGGAAATCACTGTCCCAGTTTATAGAGACCGAGAAGTAATAAAGAAAGTAGAGGTGATTAAAGAGGTTGCGGTAGAAGTAATTAGAGAGGTACAAGTAATTAAGGAGGTAGAGGTGATTAAAGAAGTTCCTGTAGAAGTGATTAGGGAGATTGAAGTGATTAAGGAGGTAATTGTTAGAGAAGAGGTACCTATCGAAGTGATAAAAGAGATTGAAAGAATTAAGGAAGTCGTGGTTACTAAAGAAGTACCAGTGGCCGTTATCAAAGAGGTACAAGTTATCAAGGAGATAGAGGTGATTAAAGAGGTCCCTGTAGAAGTATATATAGAAGTGCCGAAATTGATTGAGGTAGAAGTGATTAAGGAAATTCCTGTAGAGGTAGAAAAGATTATACACAAAGTAGATGTTGTTCAAGTGACTAAAGAAATTCCTACTGCTGTATCTGAATCTATTGAAGTTATCAAGGAAGTTCAGATGACCAAAGAGGTTTCTGTACCTGTTGAAACTGTTTTTGAGAAAGTCAAAGAAGTTGAGGTATTCAAAGAGGTACCAATTCCTGTTGAAAACAGAATAGAAATAATTAAGGAAGTAGAAGTAGTGAAAGAAATTTCTGTTGAAACGAATACTAGACAGGAAGTAATTAAAGAAGTTACTTTGAAAGTAGAAACGCCTGTTACTTTAAATAGAACGGAGCAAGTGATTAAAGAGGTAGAGGTAATGAGAGAGAAGCCTGTCGTTGTTACTAACCAAGTAGAAGTAATCAAGGAAATTGAAGTATTCAAGGAAATTCCTGTTGAAGTCATTAAGGAAGTACCTAGGTTCCAAGAGGTTGAAATCATCAAAGAGGTGGCTAAACCTGTCGTGGAGCAAGTAGAAGTCATAAAATCTGTTACTGTTAATCAAGAAGTGCCTGTAACTTTAGTCAATACGATTGAAGTGATGAAGCTTGTTAATGTTAATAAAGAGATTCCTGTTGAAGTGACTAAGGAGGTTCAAGTTACTCGCGATGTAATTAAAGAGATTCCGGTAGAGGTTATCAAAGAAGTGGAAGTGATTAAGGAAATTGAAGTAGAGGTTATCAAGGAAGTGGAAGTGATTAAGGAAGTAGTGAAAGAAGTGGAAGTGATTAAAGAAATTCCAGTGGAAGTGATTAAAGAAGTGGAAGTTGTGAAAATTGTAGAGGTCATTAAAGAAGTTCCTGTAGAAGTGATTAAGGAGGTTCAGGTTACAAGAACTGGAGAAGAAATCAGTAGAGCTATTGTCGAAAGACCTAATTTGAAAACTTACCGAACTGGTAAGGAAAGAATGATTAGAACAGGTAGACGATACACGGAAAGAGAATTAGAAACAACTGAAGCAAAAGGTCAAGTCAGAACAGACAAAGAAGATGACTACTTAAAGTGTGCAGAGTATGAAGGCCGAGCGGTTAATGATAAAGTGAATAACGTTGCTTTATTTAAGCATAGTAATGGTCAATTTTATTTTGCTTTGTATGACGAAGATGGTGGGGTTAGATTAAGAAGTGAAGGTTTCCCAACAGCGAATGAGAGAGATGTAGAATTATCTGGTGTAATCAAATACAAAGATGATGCTTCTCTTTATTCTAAGATTGAAGTTGGTAACTATTACATGAATGTCTTGAAAGATAAGACCGGTCGTGAAGTAGGTAGAAGTTGTGCAAAGAAAATTACTAAGGCTAAGCCTGCGGCAAAGAAGCCTATGGCTAAACCTGCTGCGAAGAAACCTGCTGCTGTAAAGACTAATACTGCTAAGGGAGGTGTTGAAGTAGACCCAATTTATGGTTTGAAATCTGATAACCTTCAAATTGTAGAAGGTATCGGACCGAAAATCAATGGCTTGCTAAATGATGCTGGTATTGTTACTTGGAGACAATTGTCTCAAGCTACTCCAGAACGTTTGAAGTCTATTTTGGACGATGCAGGACCAAGGTACAAAATGCATAACCCAAAATCTTGGCCAAAGCAAGCAGCTTTCGCAGCGGATTATGAGTGGAGAACACTTATCGATTTCCAAAAAGTATTGGATGGCGGTAAAGATGGTGACGGAGGTCTTTCTGATTCTAAATTAGAGAAATTACTAATTAAGAAGGGGAAAATCAAAGTTGAAGCTACATCTTCTACATCTGCTAAGCCAAAGGCTAAAGCTGCTCCTAAGGCTAAAGCTGCGCCTAAAGCAAAAGCTGCTAAAGATGACGCTATCACTACAGACGCTGTTTATGGTTTGAAATCTAATAACCTTCAACTTGTAGAAGGTATTGGACCAAAAATCAATGGCTTGCTAAATGATGCGGGTATTGTTACTTGGAGACAATTGTCTAAAGCTAGTTCTGCGCAATTGCGTAAAATTTTAAATGATGCTGGACCAAGATACAAAATGCATAATCCTGATAGCTGGCCTGAACAAGCTGGGTTTGCTGCCGACGGCGAATGGGATGCTTTAATTAGCTTCCAGAAAGTTTTAGATGGTGGTAAAGATGGAGGTGGAGGCACCTCTGATTCTAAGCTTGAGAAATTATTGATTAAGAAAGGCAAGCGATAATAGATTCAACCTTATGTAAGTGTTACTTACATTTGATAAATACCTAATACTTAGGGAACACATTCACGGATGTGTTCCCTTTTTTAGTTTTTATTACCTACCTTTAGGCATTTTATTTGAGGAATTCTTCGGTAAAATTTAAGCTATTTTTCCAACTTTCCTCATGCAGTTCAACTTTGAAAATATCGAAAGAAATGAGAGTGCTTTCCTTCCTTTTATGTTGTTGCTTCCTATTTGCTTGTAGCAATCCAACTACTAATTATGACCTACTTATAAAGAATGCGACTATTTATGATGGTACTGGCGAAAAACCTATCGTAGGATTAGTGGCTATTAATGGCGATAAAATTGTAGATGTTGGTCATTTAGAGCATGTTAGTGGTACTAAAGAAATAGATGCAGCAGGAATGGCGGTAAGCCCAGGTTTTATTAATATGTTGAGTTGGGCAACAGAGAGCTTAATTGAGGACGGTCGGGGTATGAGTGATATTAAACAAGGCGTTACCCTTGAAGTCATGGGCGAAGGTTGGTCTATGGGCCCCTTGAATGAACAAATGAAAGCGGATAACCTAAAAAGCCAAGGGGATATTAAATATGACATTCCATGGACTACATTGGGAGAATATTTAGAATTTTTAGAACAAAAGGGCGTTGCTCCGAATATAGCTTCTTTTATGGGAGCGACGACTGCAAGAATCCATGAATTGGGGTATGAAGACCGACCACCAACAGCAGAAGAACTAGAAAAAATGCAGGCATTGGTCCGAACGGCTATGGAAGAAGGGGCAATGGGAATTGGGTCTTCTTTGATTTATGCGCCTGCCTTTTATGCAGAAACTGCCGAACTAGTGGCGCTTTGCGAAGTAGCGGCTGAATACGGCGGAAGATATATTACGCATATGAGGAGTGAGGGAAACAAAATATTAGAGGCAGTAGATGAGGTGGTGACGATTGCAAAAATGGCGAATATTGGTGCAGAGATTTATCATATGAAAGCGGCTGGTAAGAGCAATTGGCCGAAGATGGATTTAATGATTGCTAAAATTGATAGTGCTCAGCAAAGTGGTTTAGATATTACCACTAATATGTACAATTATGTAGCGGGTGCTACAGGTTTGGATGCTTCTATGCCACCTTGGGTGCAAGAAGGAGGGTATAATGCTTGGGCGAATAGATTGAAAGACCCTCAAATTAGAGCTAAAATTAAAGCTGAAATGAAGGTAGATGCACTAGATTGGGAAAACCTCTATGCTTCTGCTGGTTCTGCTGATAAATTATTATTGGTTGGATTCAAAAGTGATAGTTTAAAGAAATTTACAGGTAAAACCTTAGCCGAAGTAGCAGCGATTCGAGGCACTGACCCAGAGGAAACAGCGATGGACTTAGTCATTCAAGACGGAAGTAGGGTAGGGACGGTTTATTTTTTAATGTCTGAGGAAAATATTAAAAAACAATTAAAATTACCTTATTTGACCTTTGGTTCTGATGCAGGTGCATTAGCTGCTGAAGGCAATTTTTTGAAATCTAGTACACATCCAAGAGCTTATGGAAATGTAGCTCGAGTATTAGGTAAATATGTGAGGGAGGAACAAGTGATTCCATTAGAAGAAGCTATTAAAAAATTGACTTCCTTGCCTGCGGAACATCTAAAAATTAGGAATAGAGGTTTCTTAAAACCTGGGTACTTTGCTGATGTGGTCATTTTTAACCCTAATACGATTCAAGATAAGGCGACTTTTGAAAACCCGCATCAGTATGCTGAAGGAATGGAACACGTCATTGTGAATGGGGTACAAGTTTTAGAAGATGGAGAGGCGACTGGGCAGTTTGGTGGTCGAGTGGTACGGGGTCCTGGCTGGAAGGGATGGAATTGAGTAGGCAGTTTGGAATATGCTACGCTAAATTGAGATAGCATTTGAATTTTATGTTAACGTTTTTTTGTGAAATTTGTAACTTGAAACAAGTCTACTAATTATTTATCTTTTTTCAATTTGTTGATTGTTGGAGTTGCTTTTTTTACAATAGTTTCCTTTTTTTTGTTGGTTGTTGGAGCTATTTTTTGGACAGTGGATTCTTTTTTTTGTGCCTGTTCCTTTTTTAAGCGCTTAGCATCTTTTAGCATTTTGGTTATCATCCATTCCAATTGGCCATTGACGCTGCGGAACTCATCTGCAGCCCATTTTTCCACAGCTTTCATCGTCTGTTCATCTATCCGTAAGGCAAAACTTTTTTTAGGCATTGGATTAAAGGTTTAGAGGTATAAATGTATAGAGGTATAGTGGTGCAAAAGTGGAATAGCCCAACCTTTGTACCCTTATACCTCTACACCTTTGAACCTATTTTACTGATGTAAAGTCCCTGAATTAAGAACAGGCGTTGCTTCCTTATCTGAACAAAGCACCACCATTAGGTTATTGACCATTATAGCTTTTTGCTCTTTGTCAAGTTCGATAACTTGCTTTTTGGATAATTCAGCTAAGGCAATTTCAACCATGCCGACGGCTCCTTCTACTATTTTGAAACGAGCAGCTACGATTGCTTCCGCTTGCTGTCTTTTCAACATCGCACTGGCAATTTCAGGGGCATAAGCCAAATACCCAATTCTTGCTTCTAATACTTCTATCCCAGATATCGCCAATCTTTCTGATAACTCTGCTTCCATTGCTTCATTCACTTCTTGCATACCAGAACGTAAGGTGATGTCTGATTGCTCATCGTCAAAGTTATCGTAAGGATAAGAACCTGCTAATTTTCTGACTGCTGCATCTGCTTGAATTTTTACAAAACTTTCATAATAATCTACTTCAAATGCTGCTTTATAAGTATTCTTCACACGCCAAACTAAAATGGCACTGATGAGAATCGGATTACCTAAAAGGTCATTTACTTTGATTTTTTCACTTTCAAAGTTTCTTGCTCTCAATGAAATTCCTTGGATGGCATAAAATGGATTGGTCCAGAAAAAACCATTCTTTTTTACGGTTCCTTTATAATCCCCAAATAATACTAATACCTTGGAATCATTTGGATTAACAAAAAAGAATCCTTTTATTAATAATATTGCTAGTAAAATGAAGGGGATAATAAATGCAGGG
This sequence comes from uncultured Saprospiraceae bacterium, assembly GCA_937974625.1. Lineage (GTDB taxonomy): Bacteria > Bacteroidota > Bacteroidia > Chitinophagales > Saprospiraceae > JAFMDF01. The sequence continues at coordinate 15,830 of CALJVJ010000157.1, read as the reverse complement.
TTTAATGTATTTATGCCTGCATATATCGCTCCTCCTATCGCTGCCAATACTACAAAGAGCATTGGGTATCCCGATATTGGATTATTTATCCTTTCTTCCATAATGATAGATTTTGATATTAAATTGATATCATAAAGCTATCAAAATATATTAAAGTTCCCGCATTTTATCGACGATTACTTGAAAAAAAGCGATAATTGTAGGTTTTGAGTGTTTTTTTTTGATTCTTTTCCTATCTACCTCTTTCTTTTTTTTGATTTTTTTGGAAAACAATGAAGTATTATGATATTTACAACTCCCTTAAGAGAAACACTTCATTTTCTTAAGTTCAAGCGCAAAGGATTTAATAGCTACTTTTTGAACTTGATACTTGAACTTGCTCTTTCCTTTAATTCCGTGAACTACTTACGCCTTGGCAATAATGAAAAATAAATTTATTAATTGAAAAAAGGTAAATCTATTTTTCAAAGTTATTTAATCAGCATAAAACTAAAAATAGAAAAATGGGACTCGGTAATAAACTACAGTTACCCTGGTGGAGACACAAATTTATTCTTTGGGCTTTTATCATGCTGCCCGGATTGATGTTTACCATTGGGTTATTAAACGGCAGAATGACATACGAAAGTCTCATGCATGCGACAGGAGAATTTAGTGCAAGATTTTTGGTTTTTTCATTAATTGCAACTCCTTTAGTAATGCTGCTGCCTACCTACAAATTTCCTAAATGGCTCAATCGAAATAAACGATATTTTGGGGTAGCTGCTTTTGCCTATGGATTATATCATACAATCGCTTATTTAGTAGAAGTACCAACCAGTCAAGTAGCTAGTGAGTTTTTTGAGATTGGGTTACTCACCGCATGGATAGGTTTTGCTATTTGGATTCCTATGGTGATTACTAGCACAGATGGATGGGTAAAAAGCTTAAAAATTACATGGAAGAAAATTCATAATTGGGGTTATTTAGCAGCGCTGTTGGTCTTCCTACATTGGGCATTTGTCCATTATCACTGGAAACCTGCTTTGGTGCATGCAACACCTATCTTATTGCTACAAGGATATCGTTGGTGGAAAGTCTTTTTTACTAAAAAGGGAGGTTAAGTACTTAAATAGGCCTATTTAATTTCTCACTACGACACTACGGCACAACAGTCTAAAATGTTGATTGTTAAATTGTTGTGTCGTTGAGGTCCCGATAGCTATCGGGATGAGAAATATTAATATTAATTTGTCCAAGCACCTACTTGAACAAAATTAGTTTGTCATTCCGATAGCTATCTATAGAGCTATGATATAATGTTTACGATAAGCTAATTGTTAAATCGTTGTGTTCGTTGAGGCGTTGTGTGAAATATAGTATAAAAACTTAAATATCCTAAATAATAAACAAAGCCAATAAAAAAGAGCGTTCCTATCACTAGAAACGCTCTTTTTGGCGCTAAGCCTTTCGCTCTCTGCCCTTTGCGATAAGCTATCTCAATAAAGCAACATCGCCTCGATACAATAACTTCTGCCCATCAATAAACTCAATTTCAATAATGTATATATACACACCTTGATTGGCTTTTTGTCCTTTTAGCTGACCATCCCAAACTTGTACCACTTCTCCTATGCCTTGAACTGGCGTTTCTGGTATATCTGCTACCATTGTTCCCCAACGGTTGAATACCTTCGCATAATTAATTTTGCTTACGCCACTCCCAGTGAAAACGCCAAATAGGTCGTTGGTATCAAAGCCTGCATTATTCGGGGCAAAAACATTCGGAATGTATACGTTTCTATTTTTATCTACATCTACTTGAATACTTGCTTCGGACATACACCCATTGGCATCTGTTACAAAGGCAGTAAATAGGGTATTATTTAACGGATTAACAGTTGGATTATCACAAGGTATACCAATACAAGTGAAAACAGAATCATTCACTTCTCCACCATCTTGTGTCCAGAAAATTTCTGAAACGGGAGCGTCTCCATCTATTAATAACTTAATTGGAATTTCTCCACCTAAATCTACTTCTACTAAATTTTCAGCAAAGTCCACTAATAAGTCTCTAGGTTGAGGAATTGTAATCATCGTATCCACTCTACATCCCGTTGCATCAAATAGAGAAATTAATTTTTCACCACCAAAATCTGTTATAGATTCATCAGAAGGACGTGCTGGAGAATTGTCTACTGCAAAGCTATAGTCGTTACCATTTCCTCCTGTTGGAGAGATAATTCTGATGCCAGTTTGGAAACCAAAGCATTGAATTGGGTCGAAATCTATTTGTGCAGTTATTGGCTGAGGTTCTTCTACTAGAAAATCTGTATTGGCTTCACAATCTTTACTATCCGTTACGATAATAATATAATTACCTGGAGATAAACCTGCTGCTGAATTGATATTGGATACATTATCTGTCCAAGTATAATTATAGTCACCATTACCACCTTCTACTAAAACGGTAATTAAACCGTCTGCGTCTCCTTGACATATTACCCCATTGGTATTATCCATGTCAATGCTTGCAGTTAAGGGGGCATCTGGTTGTGTAATTTCTACATCATGGGTAGTAATACAATTATTTCCATCTGTAATAGTGATTTGATAAATGTTAGCTGCTAAACCCATCTTAGTTGTTTCGTTGCCTCCATCAGGCCAAGTAAAGGTAAAACCACCTGTACCACCTGTAGCTGCTATTTCTGCAACTCCGTCTACATCTCCAAAACAGGTCGCAGGAGTAATAGTAGCGCTCGCTTCATCAAACTCTAATCTAGCTGGACTAGGTATATCTACTGAGTCCGTTACTTCACATTGACCATCTGAAACGGTTAGGGCTTGCATTCCTGCACACAATGAATTTGAACTAAACATGTTAGTGGTTGCTCCTGAAGTTTCATTAGTCGCATCCCAAGTAAAGGTAAATGCTCCGCCTCCAACAGTTTCGTATGCAGCTGTAGCGGAAACAAAACCATTACAATCAGCAGGGTTGACGGTATCAAAACAATCTACGCCTGTCTTATTAGCTTCATCAAAGGTGATTTCTATTTTGGGGATACTATTTAAAGTTATAATCGTATCAAATGGACAATTATTATCATCAAGTACGGATAAGGCAAAGTCACCTGAAGTAACATTTGATAAAAGGGTATTAGTCCCTAAAGCATCTGTTTCTCCTAATGCTGTCCATTCTATTTGGTAGTTATTCGATACGCCACCTGCTAAAGTAACAGACAAGGAGCCATCATCTACTCCAAAACAAGGCTCTTTGATAAAAATTACCGTGTCTGTTCGGATGATTTCTGGTGAAGTTATTAGTGTACTATCTATAGAAGCACAACCGTCTGCATCAATAACTGTTACTTGATACTTACCTGGACTAAGATTATTTGCTCTATCAGCATCTGCAGGTAAACTAGCGTCATGTTCCCATTGGTAAGTCAATGGTAGCACACCTGAACGTCCAGGTACCGCAACTACTCGAAGTTCACCTACATCGGTTGCACAGTTTAAATCTACAGGATTAAAGAAATCAATCTGTGGTGGTGGTGGTGTTCCTATTATTGTATCTTTAACAGTAATACATCCCTTATCATCTTCTACTGAAAGCGTAATCTTACCAGAGGCTTGGTTCATGACTTCAGCTGTTGCTCCAATGGTCATATCCATAGTATCTATCCAAGTATATTGATAGTCAGTGGAAATGGTTCCCCCTGTAATAGTTGCAGCAGCTCCACCGTCTGGGTTTGTCAAACTACAAGAAGATACATTCGTGATGTCTATATTTTGAATCAATAAAGAATCGGGTTCTGTGATTTCAAAGGTTTCTGTTGCTTCACATCCTGGTAAAGCATCATTGGTGAGGGTAACAGAATAACTACCAGGGGCTAAATTACTTGCAATACTGGAAATACTGTTAACACCTCCTACATCAGTTACATTGTTGGACCACATGAAATTAAAGGTACCAGTTGCGCCAGTTCCATCATCAATGGTTCTGTTGACATTTAAGAAACCATTATCAAAACCAAAACATTGTACATGCTCTATATCTGCTAATCTAACAGAAAATTCATTTTCAGCAGAGAGTGAAAAAGAATCTACTAATTCACATCCACCTACATCTGTAATTGTGAATAAATATTTTCCTGAGGCAATATTATTGTTTGTAGCTTGGTCACTTCCATCGGACCAATTAAAGGTAAACGGCCCTGTTCCTCCATCTATATCTGTTAGGTTAATTGAACCATCCATAACCCCTGAACAAGAGGCGTCGATGGAGGTTGGAGTAACATCCATTGCTGCTGGCTGAGTCAGTGTTGCACCTAAGTCTGAGGCAGAACATCCATTATTACTCATAGCAGTAATCTGATACTGCCCAAATGTTAAGCCACTTAGTAGCTCCTCATCTTCATCTGGAATTGTATCTCCCATTGCATCTATCCAAATAAAACTATAGGAACTTACATCGTCCACTATTACACCATCTAAAGATACCTGAGCTTGTAATACCCCATCACTATCACCATTACAAGTTGGTGTGGATACGATTAATCCATTTACCCCTAAATTGGCTGACCGAATGTTTACTGGACCGAGGGTTCCAGAAAACTTTGTGTCTGGGGCTGTGGTCGCATCAACTACCTCGTAAGTATAATCTCCAGGTGCTAATCCACTGAATAAACCTATTCCATCTTGCTCAGTTATAGTAATTGGACCATCGACCTGTCCAGTCAATACATTTCTTGCGGTAGCTTGGTATGGAGGAATTCCTCCTAGTACTTGAATAGCAAAACTACCATTATCTCTTCCTACACAGGCATCTTTTATTTCATCATCGATTAAAAGTACATTTAAAGCATCAGGGTCTGTTATAATAATAGGCTGACCATTATTAGCTGGGTCATCTGGAAAGGGGATTTGACTCCCTGGAGCAATAATTATATCAGGAGGATTATTAGAATCTGGTCTTGGGTCATCTGTACAAAATTCTACTTTTGTAGATCCCATTCCTATGGAAATAGGCACAAAACACATGCTGAACAACACCGTTCCATCAGGTAAAGAGGTACCCCCATTAAAGTCTGGCTCTAAAAAATTTGGTATCAAGGCACCATTGTCTACTAAGGATTCGCCAAATAACCAAGTGGTAGAAATTACATTATCTACCTTTTGGAATTCGAGCACTGTTGGGTCCCAACACATATATAAAGTACCTCCTACTATGCTATCGAAATTTTCAGTGGTTACATCTACACAAAATTCTTGACCAATTGTAGCACCTGCTGGGCTTTCTATAATTATTTCTAATGGATTTGTTGGTTTTACAAATTGATCCATTGTAATAACCGTTTCTAATGCACAACTTCTGCCATCTGTAATTCGTATCCGATAGTCCCCAGGGCAAGGTACCTGTATTTCAGGAAACGCTCGATGTCCTAAGCCTCCTCCTATGACACTACCTCTAATACTAGCATCGCTTACATTAATAATTTCAAAATTATAATTCTGAGTATTATCAAATTCAGGTAATCCGCCAGTTACATTCAACCTTACCATACTACCATCACCGCCAAAAGGATATGTTACATTAACAAATTCCACTGGATTTAAATAGACTACTGAGAAAATTTGGTCTAAACCAACCGATACGCATTGTCCAGAAGGGGTTTGTTTATAAGTATAATCATCCGCACCTATGGAATCTATCGTTATTGGAGCAAACCACCATTGGGTAGGCGCCCCATTATTAAATGTATTTGGTACATCTACACCATTTGTAAATCCTACATTTCTAAAAGTTGTACTACCACTAAATGGGTCATCAGCATCAACTGCCAACTTTATCTCTCCAGACTCCATTGGGTCATCTATTAGACAATCGGTTAATATGGTTGTAATATCTGGACCATCTACCGTTGGCATACAATCATAAATTGCAAAACCTACTCCTGCATCTGCATAAATAGTAGGATCTCCATTAAAAACAGCGTTAAGTCCAATGTCATTTATATTAAAACTGTCATTGGCACATAAAAATATGGTTTCTCCAATGGCTGGAGATGAATTACTTTGTCCTTGAATATTTTCAAAGGTAATTGGACCTCCTACTTGACTATCATCACAAGGCACTCTTGCACTAGCATTGGTATTTCGGAAATCAGCAGGATTAAATTTTGCAGTTCGGATATCTTGCGCCATAGCAACAACTGCAAATAGCAGAGAAAATGTAAAAGGGATTATGCGTTTACACATAAAAATGAAAGATTTTAAGGACAAAAAGTATAATATGGTTTTCAAACCTTATGATTTAGTGAAGCCTAATTGCATAGCATTACGCTAACTATCTAAAATTGATTTGCTAACCATTATTTTTTTGGTTTATTTCTATTGGTTTTTCTTGGACGATAAAAAGAACGCCTACTAATACCTTTTATTGTTTATATTTTAAGGTAATCTAAGGTTTGTCAATTACACGTAATTTGTAAAAACGTTGGAATCCGCACAGGGGTACATTAAATGATAAATTAAAAATGTATTAATTCATTTTTAATTGATTATCAGTAGTCTGTAAAGATGTATTAAGGGAGAAAATAGGGCTGAATAGCTTTTTTTTATTCTACAAGCGCAAAAATAGGTTTTTTTGATATTGTATGCTCGGTACGCGGAAAGATTTACGATTTTTTGTCAGGTATGCGGCAAGGTTGCTTCATATAGTAGGTAGATTTTTGGGCGAAACATAAATCATACATCATATCTCATACATCATAAACCCACCCACCCAAAACGGCAGTCGGGCAGGTCCATCTAGTTTAAATACGGATAGATTCTGAATCAGAATACTAACTGGTGTTACGCAATAAATCAAGCTAATGTAAAATAATAGGGATATTGAAAAATATTATGCTATCGACAAACAGGTTATGGGTATTCACTTAGATTATTAATTCAAAATTAAAAAACCCGTTGTCCTTAAATTATCCGTTGTAGAGAAAAATTTTAATACAACGGATAATTTAAGGACAACGGATTTATCTTTATTTACTGCTTTTATACGAGTTTAGACCTTTATGTTTTCTAAAACTTCAAACTACCAAACCGATACTTTCGGCCTCGTTCTCCATAAATCAACATTTCATTTCTTCCGATTTGCTTGCATATCTTTGGTCGAGTGGTTATACCCGCTTGGCGATTGTCATATATTGGGTCCATTTGTACTGCACCATCTTTATCAATAGTGGCTAAAGTAATGACAGAATTTCGCCCATTATAATTATACAATCTATTGCTTTTATCATTCGGGTCGTAATTTTTGGGATTGTCATTAAAGACAAAATGAAATTTATCTTTCACGATTGACATTGCATAGGAAGAAAAATAGCCCGAATCATTTGTCGTTACTTGTTGTTTTGGAATTCTGGCAGTCCATTCAATTTCTCCTGTTGGTTTGATATTTACCACAATGATGTCATTATAATTATACTCATAAACTTGATCTCGGTAACTATTATACCCATAGGGATTGTTAAAGCGATTGAAACGATAACGGCTGCCATAAAAACCGCCATATCTTCCCCCATAGCCATATCGCCCAAAATCATTATTATCATATCGCTCTTCTACAAAATATTGCTCTGCTATTAATACCGCACCGCCATCACTTCTTAAAATTAATTCATCTAAAGCGTATTGGTATAGTTCTGGAGCTTTCTTTTTATCTCCTTTTTTATCTGCTTTTCGTGCCTTATCTACTTTCTTAGCCGTCATATATTCTGTAATAAATTTAAAATCAAAAGCTTTTAAATTTTTATTACTGATTTCCTTAGTCGTTGGGTCTAATCGGAAAAAATAGGTGCCTTTGACACTATAATTCCCTTTGTCAGAATAGAACCCTGAAAATACTAAATCGCCATTACGAGCGACTCGATAGGTCAAATCTGTGATAAATTTATCTCCTAAATCTACTTTATACTCTTCGACATCTGTTCCATTATTGCGATAAGCTAATAAGACATATTGATAAGTAGGTTTGCCACCTCGACGAAACTTTGACTGGTCTTCATAAATAACGCCTAACATATAGACGTTCCCTTGGTTATCGACTCGGTATTCTTCTACACTGAAATTTTTAGCATTAAAGGGCAACGTAATTTCTTTGGACCAAAGTTCCGTAAAGTCAGAGTCGAAGACTTGCAAAGAAAACTGCTCTGGCTCTTTTTTCTTCTTTGGTAACATCGAATAGATTAAGATTTTAGAAGTATCTTTTGATATATGACTTCTAAAACCACCTTCTTGATATAAATTTTTGGTGGCTACTTCTGAGATTTTATTCAACTTTGGAGAAGGGCGAAGATTCTTTAGGTTAACAGATTGGGCAAATAGGTAATTTTTCTTTTTAGCCTGATTGTTAAAAGAGGTCAAAAAATACATCTTATTTCCCTTCATCATCAACACATCTTCAAAATCTCTGGTTTTATTTTTGAATTTCAACTCTAAAGTTTTGGACATTTTTAATTTCATGTCCTCTTTCAAATAATATTCTACAAAGACATCTGCTTTGCCTGCCGTTACACCCGCTGCTTGTAAGCGTAAGCCATAAAAGCCTGCTGCATCTGTATGAATGATTTTTGTCAACATGCTTTTAGGCGGCTCGCTGTAAGGGTTACTCCAAGCTATTTCAGCAGGCCTTTCCGTCATTTGAGCTAATAAACCATTGAAGGCGATTAAACTTAAGAATAGAAATCCGTAGATTTTTTTATCGATTGACATATGAAGTGTTGTTTATAAGTAATTCTTTTTTCTATAACTATAACGCTTTAAATAGGCAAATATACTATTCCTTATCCTTTAAAATTTCCTTAAAATTTATCGTTCTCTGACAAATTCCGTGGTCGATTTAATTTCAAGCTTTTTTCTGACTGAAAGGAGAGAAAAAAATTGGAATTGAAACGACTTTATCACAGGATTTGTCAGAGACCCAAATTAATCATTGCTGGTCACATCTTTCCTGCTTAAAACACAATTATTACAGTTCACCGCTCATTTTTTTCAATTGAAGGGAATTATGTGGATTAAAAGTTGGTTTAATTATAATTTTATAATCAAGAAATCACATACTGAAAAAAACATTGAACCAACTGAATTATTAAATAATCACCCGTAACTGTCAAAAAACATCCATTATGAAAAATTTAATCACTTTACTATTAATCGGTTTACTTGGTAATTTTTCTTTAACTGCTCAAAATACTATTGAAGGAGGTATCAGCAATGAATCGGGAGAAAGTTTAACTGCTACTACCATTACCTTAGAGAATGAACAAGATGTTCGTTTAACCAAGACGATTCAAACCGATGCGGATGGGTATTTTATTGTGGATGATTTAGCGGATGGTCAATATCGATTAGTGGTAGAGCATGCTACTTATAAAACGATTAGTATGGATAATTTTGAATTTCCAAGAGATACCGACCAAGTTTTAGGATTGACGATGGAACCTTTAGAAAACACAGACATTATTGTCGTTCGGAATACACCGGATAAACATAATTGTCTTGCTAAAATATTTAAGTAACGAGTAAAGAATAACATGAACATTTCCTAGATAATCTTTTGAGCCATTACTTCGTTATTTTTCTCTGCAATAGCTGGCAGCCCATCCGCTGCCGCGGTTCAGGAATTTACATTCCTTCATCCTTCAAAAAATGCCTCGTCTTGACTCAAAATATTTATCTCTAAATGGCCACCTTATTTTTTGCTCGTTACTAAGTAAATTTTTGTTAGTGAATAATTGATTTAGCCAAAAAAATAATTGATTGTTTGAGGGCAGTTGTGATGAACAATTGCCCTTTTTGTGTCTTAAAGTAGCGCTAATCAAAACTTCATTTTTTCACAAAACTTCTCCGTATTTGATTATTTTCTGAATCAATCATAAGTTGGTAAACACCTGCAGGCAAATCAATTATATTTAAGGATTGATGAGCAGAATTAGGGGCTAAGTTCATCGTTTTTATTAAACGCCCATTAACACCATAAAACTTTATTGATTTTAACAACATGGAACTATTGTTTTCAATGTATAATTGGTCAATAGCGGGGTTTGGATAGACGCTTATCTTAGTATTATCAAAAACCTGACTATTTGAAGTCGCTATAGCATTTGTTGTCGCAATAGCCCCTAAAATTGACCAGCCGCCTATTAGTGCATTATCATTAGTCCATGCTCCCTCAATTGTTGGGATTTCGTTTGCGAAAAGCAGGTAAGTATTTCTTGCTTCTAGCCCCCAAGGTGTTGGCTTTTGCTCGGCTGCTTGTGGTTGAATAATCCTTACGGCAATCCTATAATCACCTACAGGAACATCCTGCATACTGAAAGCCAAAGAAATGGAATAAATAGACTCGTCTGCTAGAATGGAACTTAGGTTATAAAGGGCGTCAAAAATACCCACAGGCTGATTATCAGGATTCAGCAAAGCAAATTGTACCGTCCAATCATAGTACATTGGAGCTACTCCTATATTATGGATGTTTAGTGCTACACTCAAGCTGTCTGCTACAGATAAATTTTCGGCAAAAACAGCAGAAGTTATTTGGAAATTATACCCCATTTTTCGATGCATCGCCATAAAATTTTCGCATCTCTGCCCGTTGAGATTACCTTCACATGGTCTTTCTTTGTCTCCAATTTTCATGGTAGAATAATGCCCTTTTTCAATTATATCCATGCCTTCATCAGTACCGAATAATGCAGTTTTAAATTGTTCTAATTCGGTATCATTAATTGGTGGAACTTCTCCTCCAATAGGACCTTCTAACCATTTTTTGCCCCAGAAAACCGATTGTGTAAACTCATTGCTGTGCCCATTGTTTGGAAGAAAAAAGTCATTGTGAAACCCTATGTTATTTTCTAAAGAAAGCGGTGCTTGCCAAGGATAGCGACCCATCAACCGCTTATTGGAAAAGTTATTTTTGTAAACTGCTATAACTTGTTCCATGGTCGTATCGGCAATTTCGAAATTATCGTCATTGTAGCCAAAGGTATGCCATTCCCCCCAGTATCCTAAGACTCCTAATTGTATCGCATATATTCTTGGGTCGTCCTCATAGTGTGCAGCCAATGCTTCAATAGCTTGCGATACCTGATTGATGTAATTTGGGTCATTATAATCCGTAATGTACTTGTTTGAACTTGATGCTTTTAATCTTTTTACCCCGTATTTACTATAAAGCCATGCTGGGGCAGCGTCAGATGTTGCTTTTTCTCCGTCCCAGTCGGTATGAAGTCTTAAAATAAGATGCCTTCCAGCGGACCCTGGTCTATTGATAACATTCTCTACTGCGCCAAAATCAAAATTATCATCTGTTGGTTCGATTTCACTCCATTTTAGGTATTGAAAACCAACGGTAGCGGGTTCAAAATTGTCCCACCATCCTGAGTTCCAGCCTTTCATAGGATTTTTATCTGGCCCATCTGTAAAGGGATAAGTATGGCTAATTAAGTCTTGAGCGGATATTTTTACCAAAACTAAAGGAATTAATAGTAGAAGGAGTATTATTTTTTTCATCAGATGTATTTTATATTTTTTAGGGGCACTATTAATCTTGAAACCATACAGCAATAGAATAGGAAGTCGTTTGAGCAATAGGAAGGAAACTATATTAGAAAGGCTGATATTTGAATTATTTTAAACAAATTTAAAGTCAAGTTTAGTATAGGAATATTTCAATAATAAATTTACATTCTTCTACTTTAGGCATCCCGTCCGCGAGCCGTTCACAAACGGTGTTTGTTCATCCTTCTGCTTCGTTGAAAAGCCTCAAAATAACTACGCATAAAAATGTAATTTATCAATGTATCATTCCTTAGACAAAGGTAGTGAAATTATTGTATTTTATTTTTTGTGATATAGGTCACTTAAATAATACATTTTGATTATTACCTTTGCTTTAGTTTTTTTTTATACTAAAAAATATATTTATGCAGTCTGTTATAGAATTTATTAGCCAACCTTGGCATTGGTCCATTTCTGGAGCAATGATTGCCTTGGTGATGTTCCTTTTAATATATTTAGGCAAACGCTTTGGAGTATCTTCCTCTTTTAGGGCTTTATGCGCTATAGGAGGTGCAGGCAGCGCCTTCGATTATTTTAAATATGATTGGAAATCACATGATTGGTTGTTAGTTTTTGTCCTTGGTTCTATTATTGGTGGTGGAATAGGTTCTACTTTTTTAGCCAGCCCCGAACCTGTACAATTATCTGCGGCAACAATAGCTGATTTGACCCAATTAGGTATAAATGTCCCTTCTACTAGAGCTGAAGGAAGCGGTTACTTACCGATGGATTTATTCAATTTTGAAACTTTGGCTTCTTTGAAAGGCATAATTTTAATGGTGTTGGGCGGTTTCTTGATTGGATTTGGCACACGATGGGCTGGTGGATGTACCTCGGGCCATGCAATTAGCGGATTGTCTAATTTGCAGTTACCTTCTTTAGTGGCTGTAATCGGCTTTTTTATTGGTGGATTATTGATGACTCACGTATTATTTCCATTAATTCTAGCACTTTAATTTTACTAAACTTGGTATAAAGAGAACGATGAACTTAATACCTTCAATCTTATAAAAAATGCGTTTATTAAAATATTTATCTGTCGGTATCTTATTTGGCATCGTGATGACCAAATCAGAAGCTATCTCTTGGTTTAGAATTCAGGAAATGTTTCGTTTCCAAAGTTTCCATATGTACGGAATAATTGGAGTAGCAGTCGTATTGGGTGCTTTAATGCATCAGCTAATCAAACGAACAGGGTTGAAAAATACCTATGGCGATATGATTGCATTTGCAGACAAGCCAAATACCTACAAGGCGAGTATCTTTGGGGGTACTTTTTTTGGTTTAGGATGGGCGATGACTGGTGCTTGTCCAGGGCCACTTTATACGTTGGTCGGCCATGGTTTTGGAATTATTTTGGTGGTCATCGCTAGTGCTTTGCTTGGAACTTTAGCCTATGGTGCTTTGCGTAGTAAATTGCCGCATTAACAGGTGTTAATAATCAATTTATGAAAATAGTCGCTATATCTGATACACATGGTATGCATGATTTTCTTTCTTTACCAAAAGGAGATATGTTAATCCACACTGGAGATGTTTCTAAAAGAGGAAGACTGAATGAGGTAACGGAGTTTGTGCAATGGTTTAGTCGACAAGATTTTACCCACAAAATTTTCATTGCTGGGAATCACGATTTTTATTTTGAAAGGGCAAGCGAAGAAGACCTAACAGCATTGATTCCAGACAATGTAACTTATCTGAATGATAGTGGCGTTTCAATTGACGGTATCCATATTTGGGGTTCCCCCATCCAACCACATTTTGGAAGATGGGCGTTTAATAGACATCGAGGCGAAGCTATTGATAAACATTGGCAACTCATTCCAAGCAATACGGATATTTTATTAACACATGGCCCACCTCATGGCATCTTGGACCAAACTTATCACCCGCTGAATGTTGGATGCGAAATGTTGCGCCAACGAATAGACCAAATCCTACCTAAATATTCTATTTTTGGACACATCCATGAAGCTTATGGACAAGTTCAAGAAAATAATATTCATTTTATCAATGCGAGTGTTGTAAATTTGCAGTATCAGGTGGTGAATGCCCCTGTTGTTTTTGAAATTGATGGAGGTTGTTAAGAGCAATTAAAATTAATAACTGATATTACCCACAAAATCAATTCAATGTGAAAAATTGAGTTGTTGAAGGTTCTTAAAGTTACTGAAAGTTATTTTGGGTATTTACAGAATAATTCCTTTTTTGGTTTGTTTATGGTAAAATCCTGTCTACTGACAACTACTTCTTAGTTTTGACGATAATAACTTTTAATTTCCTTTAATAACCTCTTGTAACCCTAAACCTTATCACCCTGGCAAATATTTATAATAAAAATTGGAGAGTTCGCAAAGCCTATTGGACCGCCTTTAGAGTGGTCTGGAGTTATATTTGGTTAGGCTTGAAAAGTAAAGTCTTTGGCAAAAAATACTATGAACGACGTTTGCTCGATTTACATATCAGAAATGCAGAAATTGTTAAAGAAGCCATTCTTAAACTACAAGGCCTATTCATTAAGGTTGGGCAATTATTATCAATTCTAACCAATTTTTTGCCCGAAGCATTCCAAAAACCATTGGAAGCATTGCAAGACCAAATCCCTGCCCGTTCCTACACCGAAATAGAACAGCGTATTAAAGAGGAATTAGGAAAATCACCTGATGAATTATTTACTCATTTTAATAAAGTACCCGTTGCAGCAGCTTCCATTGGCCAAGCACATCGGGCTACGCTTAAGGATGGAACAGAAGTCATCGTCAAAGTACAGCATCAAAATATCGAAAAAATAGCTGAGGTAGACTTGACCGTGATGGAAAAGTTAACTCGTTTAGCTTCAAGGTTTTACGATATTAAAGGGATGGAATATGCCTATACGCAAGTGCGTAAGATGATTGAAGAAGAATTGGATTTTGTACAAGAGGCAGCCTCTATGCAAGCGGTCAAAGCTAATTTAATCAATGAGGAAAAATTTGAAGTTCCCCAATTGCATCCCCAATATTCTAGCAAAAGAGTATTAACCACTACTTTTTATGAAGGGGTGAAAATTAGCAATACCGAACAGCTTGAAGCTTGGGGGCTTGAAGGAAGAGACATAGCGAACCGCTTGGTCCATGCCTATTGCCAGATGGTTTTTGAAGATGGATTTTACCATGCAGACCCACATCCGGGTAATATTTTGGTACAAGAAGATGGAACGATTGTTTTATTAGATTTTGGAGCGGTGGCGCATTTGGAACAAAACACTCGAACAGGCCTATTGGAACTAATCGAAGCGGCTGCTAAAAATGATACAGATGGAATTGTGACATCGCTTAAAAAATTAGGGTTCATAGCAGACGAAAGACAAGCCGAACGGATTTCTGAAAAGGTGATTGATGCTTTTAGAAACTTTTTACAAAATGAAGTGCAATTTGATGGCTTAAGCCTAAAAGATATAAAAGTTGACCCCTTTAATAACAGCTTATTTAATTTGACTTCTCAAATAGGATTGAAAAATCTAGCCAACACCATGCAAGTCCCAAAGGACTATGTCCTGCTGAATCGGATGATTACACTACTATTAGGGATTTGCAACACTTTGGATATTCATACCAATCCACTAGAGGTAGTTCGACCTTATTTCCAAAAATTCATCTTAGGGGAACGAGGAGATTTGGTAAAATATGCCACCGATTTAGTCCAAAAATCTCTAGCCAATGCTTTATCCTTGCCTAGTGATATTCGAAAGACCCTTAAAAAAGTTCAAAGAGGTGAAATCGAAGTGCAAGTAATGGGCGCTACTGCTAAAAATGAGCTTTTGTTAAATCTTGGGAAAGGATTGATTTATACCATTTTACTTATAGCAAGCAGTGTTTTTGCATGGCTTTTTTATCTACAGCAAGAGATGCAGTTGGTAAAGTATGCGGGTGGAGTAGTAGCCTTTTTTGTCTTTTTATTATTCCGCGTTTTGCGAAAAAGTAATCGAGTTAAACGGGATTTTTTATAATGCTCAGAATAATTTTAGACAACTTCAGTATAAAAGAAACGCCCTCAATCTTTATTGAAGGCGCTTATTATAAAACTCACGAAAATTTATTCTTCGAATAATATCGATTCTTTTAGAAGTTTTTAATTGCTCACAACGACACAACGCTTTTAGGCATGTTTGGTAGTACGTTGCGCTGTTGTGAGAAACAATCTTTATTTCAAGATTTAAACCAATTCTTCTATCACCCCAAACTGAGATA
>CALJVJ010000156.1 GCA_937974625.1 uncultured Saprospiraceae bacterium | reverse complement strand
AGAACAAGTCCCAAAAGGCATACGACCTAGAACAAGTAAAAAGAGCACGACCTATAAAACCTTCGATTTCAATCGAAGGGAAAAAATCCTGTCATCTTGTAAGTACTCGACCTAGCCTTCCCATCCGCTTTGCGGTTCTCTCCTTTGGCTTGCCCACCCGTTTCACGGTTCACAAACTATGTTTGCTCATACTGGACATTCACCCTTCGGGATCAGTCGTTCATCCTGTAATTAGAAAACCGCAATCCGTCCAAGACGAATTGCGGTAATAAAACTCTACTAAAATGTATTTCTTATTAAAGTTGGGAAGCGCTCTACCAAAGAATAGAGCCACTTCAGAGACAACAAAGTTCGTTTTGTTTGAATGTTTATTAGTAAAGGTATTTATGCTTTGCGAAGGGTGGAGGGCATTGAGCGAAGGGTAAACCCTCTGCGCTACGCCCTTCGCCCTAAGCCAGTATTTTATTATTTCTTTCCTCCAAAATCGAGTCTCAATGTAGCTAAAACTCTTCTACCAATTTGAGGGAATAATGGGAACACTCTATATTTCTTATCAAATAAGTTTTGAGCAGAAACATTGAAAGTCATCGTGTCATTGAATTTATAACCTAATCCTAAATCAACAACAGTTCTATCTCCTGTTTCACCTGAGAATTGTCCAAGTAAAGCCATGAAGGACTGATCATACTGAACAGATAAGTTGGCTCTAAATCCTGTTGCAGCTGCATAGTTACCACCCAATCTAACCTTATTCTTAGGAGCAGATACAGAGGTTGTTTCAGTAGCTCCGTCACCACCTTTAATTGTTGGATTAAAGATATTTTCAGAAATGTAAGAATAGTTTGCATAGAAAGATAAATCTTGACTAGCGTAGAATTCTAAACCTAAATCCATACCTGTGTAATCATAAGCATCAAAAGTTCTATATCCTGCTGCTAAGTGTGTTATACCATTATCTGGAACATTGTCCGTTGGAGTAGTTGCGAAGATTGCACCGCCAATTAATGGGGCAACTCCTGCTGCAAAGCCGTCACCACCTTGTGTGAACGCACCACCAATAACAGGAAGTAAAGCATCCGCTGTAGGACCAGCAGCAGGATTAGCTGCACCGCCCAAAGTATTAAAGATGAAGTCTCTCAATTCAGGAGTTGCAACTGCAGCACCTAAATCAGCACCAAACTGTGCACCAACTGGAATCCAAGATGGGCTAATTGCTGTAAATAAAGTAGCTCCGTCAATTTTTCTATTATATACATCTAAGCTTACACCTACTTTATCGCCTAATAATCCTTTATATCCAAATTCCCAAGTATCTTCTTTTCTAAGTACCGCTTGTGGTGCATTAGAAATACCTAATGGTTGTTGGTTGAATAAGTTAATACCTGTCCATGATCCAGTAAATCCTCCTGGTGTGTTAGCAGGGTCTACTAAATAACCTTGAATAGCACCTGCAATAGCGGCTGCGGTAGCTTCATCAGCACCACCTTGTTGTAAAGCTCCTGCAATTCCTGGAATTAAAGCAGCCAATGTTGGTTGTGCTACCGCTCCATAAGTATAGGCATTTGGCCATCCTGGTGTACCAATTGGAAGGTCTGGGAACGGTAATGCGTTATTAATATCAATTACAGCATTATTGAAAGTTTGCTCATTTTTGTTACCAACTAACCAAACATCAAATGGAGTAGGGGTACCAGCAACTGGGAAATCAATATTTACTTGTAATTGAGAAGGGGAAGCAACTGCTCGGTTAAAACCGAATCTGAAAGTATGCTTTGGAGAAGGCTTATAAACCATCACCGCTCTTGGAGAAAAAGCACTTTCATCTGTAAAGTTAAATCTATCACCACGTCCAGCTAAAACTAAATCTAATTTATCTCCTAAAGCAAATTTACCTTGAAGGTATATTCCCGAGATACCAAAATCATCATCATCTTCATTTCTACCATATACTTGATTGTTTGTATCTGCAATAGAATTTCTGTAGTCAAATCCAGCAGTCCAATTTGCATTTAGAAAATTAGGCGTATCGAAGTTGTATTGAACTTGTGCTTCAATTTGCTTTCTCTTGATACCTGTAGTATTACCAGTTTGGTAAAGGAAAGTAGGTTTGTCGTCTGTTCCTCCAGTCGCTCCTAAATAGAAAGCTTGTACGAATAATCCTCCTTTTTGCATCCTACCTTGTACCCAAGTCTCTGTGTTTTGTGATAATCCTTCTCCTTGTGAGTTATAGAATACAGCAGAAGCACTATTTAACCCACCTGAAACATTAAAAGAAAGGTCATCTTGTGGCCTAAATTCTAAGGTAGCAGTAGTTGAAAATGCTTCCCAAAAATCTTGCATTGGATTTCCGTCACCATCAGGATCCAAGTCTCTTTCTGTTAATAGTACGTTACCCGGTTTAGTCGCATCAACTATACCATTTGTAATCGCTGGTGAGGATACTTCTGTTTTTAATTTTGCAATTTGGGCAGCATCTTCTACACTATCTAAGGTAAATTCATCTCCTTTTTTGTAAACAGCATTGATTTTGAATCCAAATTTATCAGATACTTTAGTGGCGTGTCTAGCACTAAGACCAAATGTATTTAATTGACCTCCCATCAACTCTACTGATGTTCCAGGCTTATCAATTGGAGACTTAGAGATGAAGTGAATTACACCCGCTGTTACCCCTGGACCATATAAAGCAGAACCTGGTCCTCTCACTACCTCAATTCTATCAATATCTAAATTGTTCAAAGGAGAGTTTAAGGCATCAAAAGTTCCTAAACCAGGACCAGAAAGTGATCGGTAATCTAAGATAGGGAAAGAAGCAGAACCAAAAAGTCCACCATCACCACGCAATTGAATATTAATTCTACCCGCAGACTGTTGTTGAACTGTTACCCCCGGTGCAGAAATCAAGTTTCTAACAGGGTTCTCTTGTGGAGATGCTTCTAATTTTCTAGCATTGAAGACAGAGATAGAAGCTGGTGCTTCTTGTACTTTCTCTCTTCTTCTAGAAGCAGATACCACTACTTCTTGGCCAATTAATGCACTTGGTGCAAGCGCGATAGCCATGCCTGATTGTGCGCTAGATACAGTGATTGTTTGCTGGGCAAAACCTGTATAGCTCACCTCTAAATTCCAAGGGAGTGGCGTGTCACTGGTAATGGAAAAATTTCCATCTAAATCAGTACTAGAACCGACTGTAGTTCCTTCAATAATAACGTTCGCTCCAATTAACGGGTCGCCTAATTCGGCATCCGTTATCACGCCACTTACCGTGGTTTGAGCGTGAAGTGTGACCGTAGCAAAGGCAAGAAATGCTACCGCCATTACGAGTAATCGTTTCATCATTTTAAGTGAGTTTTAATTTAATAAAATGTTAGTAAAAATTGCTTGGATTAGCTTTTAACCCAGACTTAATTTATATTTTTTGTTCTTCTACAAACTTTCTCGAACATTTTCGGAAAAATTTGTCAAAACCCTTTCTTTTATAGTAATTGAATTAGTGTTGGTGATGTTTGCTATTTGAAAAAATCGTAAAATTTTAATTTTAATTTTGTTTGTTAAAATTTTCTTCGTTTTTCTTATAGTTGCTCAGTTGTTTATTTTGAAGTGAAGCAAATGTAGTGAAAATTCGCTAATTACCAAAAACGAAGAATGAAAAATATAATATATACTTTATTTTTAATGTAAAAAATTAAACTTTAACAGAATATCTATTAAAATTTTCAATTAATACTGCATTTTTAAAACATAATTTTTAAGGAGCGAGGGCTAAATAAAATGTATATCTTCAGCTTTAAAAATTAGTCGTACCATTTATTTTTACATCGTTCCTAAATAGGAAGATGCACAAAACTATATGGTATGGCGGGGGCTTAAATAAAAAGGCCGCACACAGCCATAAGACTATGTGCGGAATAAAACTCTACTTAAAATGTATCTTATTTTACGTTCTGACTGCCTTCTTGCAAATCAAAGAAACCAGAGGTATTGACACTTTATTTTGCCCCACGACTTATTGAGGTTGATAAAAAAATCCTTTTCGGTTTTAATCCTAAGAATATCTTGGCGACTTTATCTATGGGTATTTCATTCCCAATTATTCAAGTACCTAGTGTAGCTTGAATAATGTCTAACAGACCAATTGCTCGGTTATAACTAAACCTGAATTAACTCTTAGATAAATGAATTAATTTAATAAATACAACCTGAATTGTTTTGAGGTGTATTTCAAATGTTTCATAGTAAATACCTCTTAATATTGGCTGTCAGACCGAACCAATTATAAAATAATTTAAGCAATAGCTATGTGCCTTGATTAAAGTTGATTGATTGGAGATTTTTAAAAAAGTCAATAATAGATTAGTGGACATTCAAACAGATGTGATTGAATGCACTTACGTTCTTTAACAGCGGAAGTGATAGTTGTTTGTGGTTATTTTAAAATTATCTTTTAAGGCAAGTCGAATCTTACAATTATTATTCTGTAAGCAAATATAATCATTTTTCGTGTTTAACCAAAGAA
Source organism: uncultured Saprospiraceae bacterium (assembly GCA_937974625.1). GTDB lineage: Bacteria > Bacteroidota > Bacteroidia > Chitinophagales > Saprospiraceae > JAFMDF01. The sequence goes on along the minus strand of CALJVJ010000156.1, from coordinate 6,588 downwards.
TAACTTTGTTTATAAGGAAGATATTTAGACCTACTCTTTGAATCTATCATTTTGAAAATGTGCGTGCTTGAAAATAAAAAAGCCGCAAAGAATCGTTAGATTCCTTGCGGCAATTATTTTTAAGATTGAATGAAAATTGTTTAACTGTTTTTCTAATCGTCAAACAATTTTAACTATCAACCTATTTTTTAAAAGTTTACAGATAACTCAACACGTCTGTTCTGCTTTCTACCTGCAGCATATTTATTATCAGCAACTGGCTGGCTTTCACCATATCCTACCGCTGAAACTCTGCTACTATCAATGCCTCTATCTGTCAAGTATTTCTTAACTGCGTCTGCTCTTCTTTGAGATAGCCGTTGATTAGAATCGCTTGAACCAACAGAATCTGTGTGACCTCCAATATTTAATTTATAAGATGGATTTTGATTCATAATATTAATCACATCTCCTAAAACTGCTTTAGAGGCAGAACGAATTCTGTTTTTACCAGTCTCAAACTGAATACCTTGTAATGCTCTGTTGAATACTTCTGTTACACTTGCTGGAATTGCTGGGCAACCATTCGCAGTAGCAGCGGCAACTGTAGGACAAGCATCATTTCTATCTGCCACACCATCACCGTCACCATCTGGACACCCATTTGCAGTACCTGATGCATTTGGACATGCATCTCTACTATCTGGTACGCCATCACCATCAGAATCTGGGTCTGAAGGACAACCATTCGCAGTAGCAGCGGCAACTGTAGGACAAGCATCATCTTTATCTGCTACACCATCACCGTCACCATCTGGACATCCACCAATTGGACCTGCTGCGTTTGGACATGCATCATTTGCATCTGCAACACCGTCACCATCTGCATCTGGACATCCGTTGATTGGACCTGCTGCTGTAGGACAAGCATCATCTTTATCTGCTACACCATCACCGTCACCATCTGGACATCCGCCTACTGGACCTGCTGCATTTGGACATGCATCTTCATTATCCGCTACACCATCACCATCAGAATCAGGACATCCATTCATGTTTCCTGCTACATCTGGACAAGCATCCTGTCCATCCGCAACACCATCACCATCACCGTCAGGACAACCGTTTGTAGAGGCTAAACCTGCTGCTAATGGACAAGCATCTGCGCTATCCATAATACCATCACCATCAGAGTCAGGGCATCCACCAAATGCTTTTATACCTGGTGTATTTGGACAGTTGTCTTTGCTATCTGGTACCCCATCACCATCTGCATCTGCTCTTCCTGTTCCACCAAAGTCAAAAGTTACTTTCCCTAAGACTCTTCTACCAATCAATGGCATATTTGGTAAAGCTCTATATTCACTATCAAATAAGTTAGTTGCGGTTAAATCAACAGAAATACCATTGTCAAATCTATATCCAACACCTGCATCTACTAGATTTTTTTCTAGCGCAGTACCTGAAAACTGTCCTGCATCTACTAAAAACTCATCATCATGTTGGAAGGCAACATTTGCTCTGAATCCATATTCTGGAGCTAAGTTAAATCCTAATCTAAATTTGTTTTTAGGAATATTCAAGAAAGAAGAGAATGGTAAACCATCATCATCATCTTGTCCAGGAATCCATTCTGTTTGGTCTACCCAAGAGTAGTTACCAAAAAAAGAGACATCCTGATTGACAAAATATTCTAAACCTATATCTAGTCCTAATCTATCTCTTTCTGCATCTGCAAAAGAACGGTAACCCGCAGCAACGTGGGTAATTCCATCTCCTTGAGGCAATTGGTCAGATTCTATTGCTCCGAAAATACCATAAAGTGGACTTGCTGCTGCATCAAAACCTGCACCTCCTTGGGCAAATCCGCCTGCAATTACTGGTACTAATGCCCCTACAGTTCCTGCCACTTGGTCAGCTGGAAGACCCAACTGGGTCAATACGCCTGTTAAATAGGGTGTTAAGTCTGCACCTACTTGTGCTGATAAATCACCAGGAACATCTGACCCGACTAATGCTACTGTTGGACCAACTGCGGTAAATTGAGTAAATCCTTTGGTGGTGACGTGGTATAAATCAATCGAAGTACCTAATTTATCACCGATTAAACCTTTATACCCAACTTCTAGCGTTGTCGTATTGGTCAATGTAGCGGGTGCCGTTGGCACTAAATCAGGCATCGGCTGACCATTAAAGATATTATATCGACTGAAACTTCCAGTTGTACCTCCTGGTACATAGCCATCAAAAAACGCTTGAATGGCTGGTACTAAAGGTGCAGCTGCTGGATTAGCTGCTAAACCTGCATAAACAGCAGGTAATACTTGACCCGCAACTGCCCCATAAGGAACAGCTAAAGGTAAACCTGGAGTACCTGCTGGTAAATCAGGAACACCTGGTAACGTTACATCAATCACTGGATTATTCCAAGTGTGTGACTGCTTCTGACCATATAACCATATATCAAATAAACCAGGAACTGGAGAAGCTACTGGGAAATCAATATTTACCTGTAACGTACTCGGTGGACCAGCTGATTCGTTATAAGACGCTCTAAAAGTATGCTTTGGATTAGCCTTATAGACTACCGCTGCTCTTGGAGAAAAAGAATTATCGTCTAAGAAATTAAAGGTATCAAAACGACCTGCTAATACTAAATCTAATTTTTTAGCTAAAGCAAATTTCCCTTGAATATAGGTGCCAAAAATTTTATAATCATCATCCCGTTCATTTCTACCATAAACAGTATTTCGGGTATCATTAATTGCTGAACGATAATCCATTCCTACTGTAAAATCCGCATCTAAAAAAGAAGGCAGCCCAAAGTTATATTGTAATTGTCCTTCTAATTGGGTTCTACCAACAGGTGTAATATTTCCTGTTTGGTATAAGAAAGTAGGATTTTCATCTGTACCTCCGTTATTATTTACCAAAAATACTTGTGCGAATAATCCACCTTTTTGCATTCTTGCTTGTCCCCAAGCTTCTGTAGATTGGGATAGCCCTTCCCCTTGGGAGTTGTAGAAAACAGCAGAAGCTGCATTTAAACCACCAGAAACAGAAATACTTAAATCATCTTGTGGTCTGAATTCTAAAGTGGCATTCGCTGCATAATTCCACCAATTATCTTGCATCATATTGCCATCACCGTCTGGGTCTAAATCACTTTCCGTTAATAACACTTTTCCTGGGCCAGTGACATCCACTACCTCATTTGTAATCGTTGGGGATATAACTGTACGAGAAAATTTATCTAACTGACTCGTGAAGACACCAGCACCATCCGTCGTTCCTTCAGAACCATCTAAGGTAAATTCATCTCCTTTTTTATAGTGCGCATTGATTTTAAATCCAAATTTGTCGGAAACTTTAGTGGCATGTCTTGCTGAAACACCTAAAGTATTCAACTCTCCACCCATCAATTCTACCGTCGTTCCTGGATTGTCAATTGGATTCTTCGTGATGAAGTGAACAACACCTGTTGTTACCCCTGGTCCATATAAGGCAGAACCTGGACCACGAACTACCTCAATTCGTTCAATATCAATGGTATTCAACGGCGAATTTAATACATCGAAAGTACCTAATCCTGGACCTACTAAACTTCTGTAATCTTGGATTGGGAAGGTTCCCGTACCAAATAAACCAGAGCCACCTCTTAATTCGATATTAATCCGTGCAGCTGATTGTTGTTGAATTTGCACACCAGGCGCATTGATTAATGCACGAGCTGCTTCTACGTTTGGCGTAGCGACTAACTTTCTTGCACCGATAACCGAGATAGAAGCAGGTGCTTCTTGTACTTTCTCTCGTTTTCTAGAAGCAGAAATAACCACTTCTTGACCAATAATGGCACTTGATGCCAAACTTATGTTTAAATTAGGGTTAGGACCAGAAACAGTCATTGTCTTAGGTGCGAAACCCGTATAAGAGACTTCTAATGTCCAAGGCAAGGCTTGTTCACTAGTGATAGAATAATTACCATCCAAGTCCGTACTGGCTCCGATAGTTGTTCCAACGATAATGACGTTGGCTCCAATTAGTGGTTCATTAAGTTCTTCGTCCATAATGACACCACTAATGGTGGTTTGTGCTTGTAGGCTTACCGTAGTCAGTAAACATAAGGCACATAAAATGTTAAAAAGACGTTTCATCATTTTAGTGAGTTTTGATTTTAAATTGAAAACACTTTTAAGAGTGAAAAATTGTCGAATTGAACAACTCGAAAATTTTGCAGTTTCTTTAATGATTAAAAAATAAAATTTGAACCATAAAATAGGCACGCACAGCCTATTTTGATATCAAATTCTCTTTGATTGAAATTAATGGTTATTAAAAAATTATTTTCCTACAACTCAGAAGCTGAATTTAGTAGTGAATAGCATTGACTAGATAGGTATTGTTTTTCGTTTTGTTTTGTATGCTTTGTTGTTTACCAGTCTTTCAAATAGTTCTACTACTTTTTCAGATTTGAGTATTTTTTTACAATATATTGGGGATTACTTTATGATTTGATTATTTGGGGAACGATGAAATTATATTGGAGTATTAAAGTTTAGCAATCAACTTTTTAAAGAATTATGTCGCTAATATATCATTATTTTTTATTATTCCTATACTCTACACTATAAGATGTTTAAAAATGTATGAAAATAGATATAAGATGCCTAACTCCTAATATTGTCAAAAGAATTTATAGATTTTACTTACACGATTCTTTTTATTTACCTTTGAGGCAAAGAATATTTGGTCTTACACCAATGGTTTTATTCAATAGGCCTCTTAAATTTAGCAACTAGCTTACTTTTCTATGCAAAGAAATATTCGATTACGGCTTCTGTCCAATTTTGTTATTTTCTTTAGTCTTACTGCGATTGCTTGGTGGTCGGTTTTGTTATTCACCTTAAATAGAGATGCTTTTCAAGGTAAAGCAGGGGAGAGCAAAATGTTAATGATTGCGGAAGGTAAGATTAAAAATGATGCGGAATATTTAGAAACTCAGTTTTATAAAGACTTACAAGCCGAATACAAAAGACAAGAATGGATGATTTTGGCGGAGTCCCTCGTTTTTATCATGAGTATCATCATTGGGGTTTATTTAATCAATCGAGGGTATAATAAAGAAATTGATGCCGCCCAACAACGCAGAAATTTTTTGTTATCTATTACTCATGAGCTCAAATCTCCCATAGCGTCTATAAAATTAGTTTTAGAAACTTTTATTAAAAGAGAATTATCCCCTAAACACATCAATCAATTGTCTAATAATGCTGTCAAAGAAACGGATAGATTAAATGAATTGGTCAACGATTTATTGCTTGCCGCAAAAGTGGAAACCTCCTACACCCCTAATTTAGAAAAAATTAATTTGACCCAATTTTTAACGGATATTATTCAAAGGTTACAAAACAAATATGCTACGGTAATTTTTGATTTTCGAAAGCCTAACATCCCTGTCAATATTCAGGCTGATAGGACGGGGTTGACTTCTGTAGCCGTCAATTTATTAGAGAATGCGGTGAAATACGGGGCAGCCAATACTAAAATATCTACAGTCTTAAGACAAAATGAACAGCAACAGATTTTTATAGAAATAGCTGATAATGGTATCGGAATCCCTAATAAAGAGAAAAGTAAAATTTTTGACCGATTTTATCGAGTTGGCAATGAAGATACTCGAAAAACCAAAGGTACAGGATTAGGATTGTATATTGTTCGGCAAATTGTTTTGGCGCATAATGGTAAGGTATCAGTGGCTGATAATAAACCACAAGGAACAATTTTTACGATTTCTTTACCCTCAAATGACGTTTAATTACAACACTTTACTCAATTTGCTGTTTCACAATTGTTACTAACTGCAATTTTGCCGTAAACTGTGTATCTAATTCCAATTTTGACTAGTAGATACCACCTAAAAAACTGCTTATGCGTGTTTTATTAGTAGAAGATGAAGAAAATATCCGCGAGGTTGTTAAACTCAATCTGGAGATGGAAAATTATGAAGTGGTCACAGCAATTGATGGTAAAATGGCATTAAAACACTTTAGAGAACAACATTTTGATGTGGTTTTATTAGATGTTATGCTCCCTGAAATTGACGGCTTCCAAGTTTGTGAACAAATTCGATTGACAGATATGAAAACCCCTGTAATGATGTTGACGGCAAAAGATGCGGTGGGAGATAGGGTGACGGGTTTGAAAAAAGGCGCGGATGATTATTTGACAAAGCCCTTTAATTTGGAAGAATTATTATTACGGGTAAATAACCTGCTTAAAAGAAGTAGCCAATCACCTAAGAATTCTCCTGAAATGTATGAGTTTGGTGGACATAAAGTCAACTTTGCTACTTTCGAGGCGGAAGGCAATAATGGCACTTTTACCTTGACTAAAAAAGAGGCGATGCTATTGAAGTTGTTGGTAGATAGAAAAAATGAAGTAGTTTCTCGTCAGCAAATTTTGCAGTCTGTTTGGGGCTATGATGTTTATCCTTCTACTAGAACTATTGACAATTTTATTCTTTCTTTTAGAAAATATTTTGAAGAAAATCCTAAGAAACCCACTCGGTTTTTATCTATTCGCGGGGTGGGGTATAAGTTTGTGGGGTGA
>CALJVJ010000155.1 GCA_937974625.1 uncultured Saprospiraceae bacterium | reverse complement strand
AATCAGGCTGCCGTATCAACACCCAACAAGTTTTATTCAAAGTAGGTTCGACATATTCCAGTGCTACCTCATACCCTAGTTTACCATAAAAAATAAGGTTCGCTTCCGTAAAAGTTTCTAAAAAAGTAGGAACACCTAACTTATCCGCCTCTGCTAAAACAGGCGCTAATAATTGTCGCCCAAATCCTTTTCCTTGATATTCTTTGGCAACTGCGAGAATAGATAAATACCAATAATGGTCCTCAATGACGGTTTCTTCCATCGTTTCCATAGAGCGTACGATGGCTTTATAGACGGCTAAACTTTCTTCCCCAAAATGCTTTTTTAAGAAGGCTATTTTGGCATTGGCTTGTTCTTCCCAACCTTCGTCTGTTTGTATTAAAAGCCATAGAGAAGCTCCGACTTTTTGTACTTCTGTAGTGTGGTAAATACCATATTTCTTTGCTTCTTGGATACAAAAGTCGAAGTATTTGACTAGTGCTTCTTTTACACTTTCTTTTTTGTTGGTTCTTGCTTGGGCAATGGCTAGGTAGAAGGGTTCTGCTTGGAAGGCGTCGTAGAGGGCTTTGGCGGTGGGTTTGTTGATGAATTGATAGGACATATAATTATTTTTCAAATAATGCTAAATTTTATAAAGAATAGAAACATAAATATAAACCATAAAATTCCCAAAACTCTCTTAAAATTTCTTTTCTTTAATGGAGATTTTATTCCTAATCAAATCTAAAACGATGAACCGTAGACATTTTGTAAGACACTTACCACCTTTAGCTGCGCTTCCTTTTTGGAAAACTTCGGCTGACACCATTCTTTACAACGCGAATATCATCACTGTCAATCCAAAACAACCAAAAGCGCAAGCCATTGCCATTTTGGGAGACAGGATACTAGCAGTAGGAAGCAATCGGCAAATTAAAAAATATGCCAATGGATTTACTAAAAAAATAAACATGGGTGGTAAAACCATTACGCCAGGTTTTATTGATGCGCATTCCCATCCTGCTTCCTCAGGTAGGCGACACTTACGAAATGTAAATTGTGATTTGCGGTCTATCACAGCTATCCAAGAAGCCATTAAAGAACGAGCGGCTAAAACCCCTAAGGGAGAATGGGTATCTGGCTTTTTATACGATGATACAAAAACAGTAGAAGGGCGGTTTATCAATCGGCATGATTTAGATGTGGTTGCGCCTGACCATCCTGTGTACATTGGACATCGGGGAGGGCATACTGCCTATGTCAATTCTAAAGCATTGGCATTAGTCAACTATACGAAAGAAACGCCCGACCCTGCTGGTGGTCAAATAGATAGAGATAGCGCTACAGGTGAGCCAACAGGATTACTAAAAGAGACGGCAACGAATGCGATAAGTCGACTGATTCCTGCTTCCTTTGATGCAAAAGATTACCAAGCTGGAGCTAAATTGATTTCAGAAATGATGACCAAAACAGGAGTCACTACGGTCACCGATGCCTATGGAAGTCCAAAAGATTTAAGGGCGTATCAAGATGCTTATCATGCAGATGAGCTGAAAATCAGAGTGTATAGTATGATTGGTTATTATCATATTGATGAGATGTTAGAGGCAGGTATCCGAACAGGATTTGGTAACAACTGGGTAAAAGTTGGTGGAATGAAATTAACTTGTGATGGTTCTATTTCTGAAAGGACGGCTCGTTTATCAAAGCCCTATATTGGTAAAACGGATGATTATGGGATTATCGTTATGGATGAAGATGCTTTATATGAACATGCGATTAAAGCGCATAAGGCAGATTGGCAAATAGGTATTCATGCAAATGGGGATGTAGGAATTGATATAGCACTACGGGTGTATGAACGTTTGCAAAAAGAATATCATCGACCAGACCCTAGATTCCGTTTAGAGCATTGCACGGTCGTGAATGAAGATTTGGTACGACGGATAAAAGCATTAAATGCGATTCCGAATCCTTTCTCCACCTATGTTTATTTTCATGGAGAAAAAATGAAGCATTATGGCGCAGAACGCTTAGAGCAGATGTTTGCACTCAGAAGTTTTTTAGACGCAGGAATTAAAGTAACGCAAACTTCTGATTATCCTCCTGGCCCTTTTGAACCAATGATGGCTTTACAATCGAGTGTCACTAGAACGGATATGAATGGTACTGCTTGGGGATTAAATCAAAAAGTTACCATAGAAGAAGCTATAAAGATAGGTACTATTCATGGCGCCTATGCTTCTTATGAAGAAGCTATAAAAGGGTCTTTGGAAAGTGGAAAATTGGCGGACTTAGTGGTCTTAGGTGCAGACATTACAAAGATTGACCCATTTAGGATTATTGAAACCCCGATTGAAAGAACTATGGTTGGAGGTAATTGGGTATATGAAAGTTAGATAGGAATCAAACAGCTTCTAAGGATTAGATTTTTCTTTCTGGGAGGATAATATGGATTTCTATTTTTTATAAAACAAAACAAATCTTAGAGCATGTCTAAAATTCCATCAATTGACTACGAGTGACAAATTTTGTTTTGTACGTCGTTAAAAATTTTGACCAGCCAAAAGGATGCTAAAAATTTTTGCCTAGTACAAAATAAAATTTCCTCATTCTCGCTCAATCATGGAAATTTAGACATGCGCTTAATTAACATTTAGTAGGCCCATCTAGCAAAGAAAAATCCATCCTAATCCGTCTAATCGTATTAAATTCGTGGGCCAATCCTCCTAGCTAAGGAAACTCAATCAAATCCATAACCATCTTACCTCCCTCTACAAAAGAAAATCCACTGAATTTTGTACATTTACGCATTACAAAAACAGAACACCAACAAGCATCATGAGAATTCTAACCATTCTTTCGACCATTCTAATAATCACATCACTAGCCTTTTACCTACCCCAAAATAAAAATACCCAAATGCCCGTTTTCAAAAATCTAGAAATAACGGTCACTGAAGGCACCAATATGGCGACTGCCATATCTCCCGACAAACAAACCCTTGCGATAGACCTTCAAGGCAGATTATGGCTGATGTCCGTAAACGGAGGAATCGCAAAGCCAATCACAGACGAATTTGGAGATGCCCGCCAACCATCTTGGTCACCAGATGGCGAGCAACTGACCTTTCAAGGCTATTGGGAAGGGAACTGGCATATTTACACAATAGACCGGGACGGGAGTAATCTCCAACAACTAACGCATGGTCCTTATGATTATCGAGAACCCCATTGGTCGCCAGATGGGAAAAAAATAGCCTTTGCATCAGATAAAAAAGGAACGTATGATATTTGGACCATTGAACTGGCAACGAAAGAATTGGTGCAAATGACAATCTGGGCAGGCAACGAATATGCTCCTGCATGGAATGATAGTGGCGATAGGCTAGCTTTTATCTCAGATAATCCCGATTCTAAAGGTATTTACTATCATTCTTTTTCAAAAAAGGAGATAGTAACAGTCGTAAAAATAGAAGGAAAATTGAGTGGCTTATCGTGGCGACCAGATGGCACTTCTATTACTTTTGTCCAACAAGATTTTGATGAAAGTAATTTGATGCGCATTTGGTTGGATATGCCAGAACCAATGGAGATAACAAAAGATGCAGAAGCAGATGTTTTTCCATTTAGAGTAAGTTGGTTGTCCAATCAAGAATATATGTATACCGCAGATGGAAAAATCATCAAGGCATTTACAGCATTTAATAACAAAGAAACGATTCCATTTTCGGCAACTTTTAAACTAAAGCGACCGACCTATCCCCGCAAAAAACGAAATTTTGATACAGGGGAAGTAGAAATTGTCAAAGGCATTACGCATCCCAATTTATCGCCGAATGGAAAAGCAGTAGTCTTCCAAGCTTTGAATAATATTTGGATACAAGGAGAAGCAGGCGCATTACAACAAATAACTGATGATGCCTTTGCGAAACTAACCCCTGCTTGGTCACTAGATGGCAAGCAAGTTATTTATGCCTCTGATAAAGGAGGAAATTGGGCGATTTATAATTATGAAATAGCTACCAAAAGAACAAAAGAATTAGGAGCTATTCCTGCGGCACCAGCAGGACTAGCTTTTGCCCCTGATGGTAAAACCATAGCTTACACGGTTAGTTTTGGCCCACGATTAGGGCGCTTAGAAACAATGAATAGTCAAACAGGAGAAACGACACAAGTAAGTAAAATGGTGCCGAGTAGTTTGGGCAGCCCCACGTGGTCTGCGGATGGCAAAACCATAGCGACGACCGCACTTAAGAAATATTCTACGCTTTATCGAGAAGGAGTGAACAGGCTGCTTTTTTATGCGGCAGATGGTAGCAAAAATTGGGCATGGAAAGGCTTGAAAAATTGGTCATTTGGCGTGAGAGGAAAAGACGGGCCAGTGTGGTCACCAGATGGTAAACACTTGGCTGCCATCAGTCATGGCGTACTTTGGACCATTCCTGTAGATGCACAAGGACAACCTGCAGGCTTACCAATTCGATTGACGAATGAGTTGGCAGACGTGCCGAGTTGGTCAGGCGATTCTAAGCATATTTTGTATATGACCAATGAAGGATTGAAAAAAATAAATATCCAAACAGGAGGTATTGAAAAAGTAGCCATTGATTTAAAAACACAACGTAAATCTCCTGAAGGACGGACAGTGATTCATGTCAAGGGACTTTTTGATGGCGTGACAAATGAGTTGCAAGCCGATAAAGATATCATCATTGAGGGCAATAGAATTATTGCGATTGAAGACCACGATGCCAACAGAGAGGCAGATAAAAAAATTGATGCATCGAATAGCTATGCGATGTCTAGTTTGATAGATATTCATTCGCATCAAGGTACTTGGGATGGCGCGAAATTGGGTAAAAAATGGTTGTCTTGGGGAGTAACAGCGACAAGAGACCCTGCTACCGACCCTTATGATGCTTTAAATCGCAGGGAAGCAACGGATGCAGGCACTTATATTGGCCCAAGAGTATTTTTTACAGGAAGTCCAATTGATGGCAATCGAATTTATTATGGTGGTAGTTATGCTTTCCAGTCACCCGCTCAACTAGATTTAGAATTAGAGCGAGCGGCGGCATTAGATTACGATATGATAAAAACCTATGTCCGTTTACCAGACCCTGTTCAAAAAAGAGTCATTCAAAAGGCGCATCAGTTAGGGTTACCTGTTACTTCACATGAGCTTTATCCTGCTACCGCCTACGGGATTGATGGAGTAGAACATATCGCAGGGACTAGTCGAAGAGGGTATTCGCCAAAATTGACAGAAACCCTATCTTCTTATGGCGATGTCAGTACCTTAATAGCCAAATCGGGGATGAGTTTCACACCGACGATTGGGATTTATGTGAGTTATAATTATTTATTAGAACAAAATCCATTGGTATTAGAAGATGAGCGATTACAGAAATTAGAGACCCCTTTTAATTTACAAAATGCTAAAAGTGGGATAGACCAAGTCAAAGCGGATAAAGTGGGGTGGGGAAGACGTTTCCGAAATGCCTGTAAAATGATAAAGGATATACAGGATAAAGGTGGATTAATTTCTGCGGGAACAGATGGACCGATTTTGCCCTATGGATTTGGTTTACATATGGAACTGGAGGCATACCAAGCGGCAGGCTTATCTACTTTTGAGGTATTGCAGACTGCTACTATTAATAATGCCAAAGTATTAGGGACGGAAGAAGATATGGGGACTTTGGTGGCTGGAAAATTAGCGGATATAATCATTGTCAAAGAAAATCCTTTAGCAGATATTAAAAATATTCGAGAGATAGAGTGGACGATTGTGAATGGACGGGTTTATAGTCAAGAATCGTTGTTGAAATAATGCGGTTTTCCGATAAACTATCTAACAAAGGAATCGTCCAGTGAATACCCAAAATAACTTTTAATAACTTCAAATAACTTCTAATAACTAATTCCTAAATGCAATAGTGCTGCATTTGAAAAACAATTTGTACTTTTGCAACGTTATTGCATTTAGATTTAAAATCTTAATCAATCATTTAATATTTTCAATGAATAGGTTATTTATTATTTCTTTATTGGCATTTGGGCTTTTTGCCTGTACGCCTAAAATTCAAGAGGCCAACCCAGCGGACTTTGAGATAGCCAATAGCTTTAAAGCAGAAACGGAGGCGATTCAGTTAAGTATCAAAGAGACGCTTCAAAACTTGACCAATGAGCGAAATGGCATCATGGTACAAGGGCGAGAGTTGACAACTACAGAATTTAAATTTATAGACAAAGTAGATGAAGTTTTAGAAGACCAAGCTCAGTTAGAAGCCTATCAAAAAGATATAGCGACGTCCGAAAGCGCATATGAACCGAATGGTAAAGAACTGCTATATCTAAATGAACAAGCAAATAAATTGGTCAAGAAAATTCAAAAGAAGATACTGAAACTAACCAAGAATAAGTAGACCGAAGTAGGAAGCAATAAAGTTGCTATATACTTTTAAATTTTTACATTTAGAATTTTAGATTTTTTATGCGTCGATTTATCAACAACAATATAGACTTCTGGGGATTTTTAGCTTCTTTTTTGTGTGCGCTTCACTGTGCAGCCGTGCCGTTAATTTTATTATTTGGGTCTCTCGGTAGTTTCGCTTGGTTGGCGAATCATGAAGTAGAATTGGGCTTTATTGCCGTCAGTATTATTCTGGCATACTGGTCTTTATGGACTAGTTTTAAAAAGCATCATAAAAAAAAGAAAGCGGTGAATATTGTTATGGTGGGTTTTGCTTTTTTAGTGGTTAGTCGTTTAGTGCCTCACCATATTGGAGATATATTGGTGGTGATTGGTGGATTGATTGTTGCTTATGCACACTATGTTAATTGGCGATTATTGGAAAGTTGTAAGCATTGCGTGCATCACCAAAAAGCTGAAAATTCAAAGAAAAAGCTCAATATTATAAAGAAAAACACCTCTACTTCAAAAGAAATGATAGAATTAGTAGAAGCATAATTAGGGCTTCTACTTCAATCGTAACTTCTCTTTTTGCTTCACAAACTCTTCTTCTGTTAAATAGCCTTTTGCTCTTAGTTCACTTAATTTTTGTAATTTTTCTAGAAAATCTGGTGGTGGCGCATCTAAATCTACCTCTTTAGGGGATACTTTTTCTTGTTTAGGAGGAGTTGATTTAGCAATTTTTTTAGGAGTCGTTCTAGTCTTAATTTTAGGTGCATCTTCTTGAAAACGATAATTACTAGCAGCGAACTCTTTAAACTCAGGTTGCATACGGAGGAAGGCTAAATCGTCCACGGTATCAATTTGCCGAGGCGGAATACCAAAGGCAATCGCCGCATCTAAATGAATCAAAGCATTCTTTGTGTCTTCCAACATAGAATAACAGCGAGCCATATAAAAGTGGACAGGCGCATCGTCATATTTTAGTTCATTGGCTTTAGCAAGCTCTTCAACTGCTCCTTCATAATCATATTCATTGAGGTGATTTTCTCCTGCTCTTTTATGGCGAACAAATTGAGCTTTTAAAAAGCTTTTTTGACTACTCAATTGGTCATCTTGTCCTTGGTCTTTATCTATCACGCCCATAGATTGGGTTGGATTTGACGTAACTACATTTTTATTGTATTTGGCATCAAATTCTTCTTCAGACATGGATTTAAACAAAAACATATCTAGAAAACTAAGAATAGGAGGACCACAAATGAATAAGGCATTGCCATCAATAATACCAAGCACAAAGATAAGCGGGTAGAGTACCCCCCAAAACTTCTGACCTAGATAAAAGCGGTGAACCCCAAACAAACCAAAAGGAAAAGCTAATTTGGTAGCAGTAGCTTTACTTTTCTTTACTGTCGGTAGGTGCGCCTTATTCTTGTTGAGCTTTCCTTTTATATTATCAATTTTACTTTGGTTACCAAGTTGATTAGTTCTTGGTTTATTGAGCGGTGCTAACCGTTGTTTCGGCACCGTAATACCAGGATTAGAAATAGCATAAATAGTGGTCGTTTCTTTGATGTTTTTTAAACCATATTCTCCCACAGATTTTGCTTGGATAGTTTGGTGGTTTTTTATATCATCATAGACTTTTCCTGTTACAAAAATACCACCGGGCACACACAGTGATTCCACTCGAGAGGCAATATTGACCCCATCCCCAAAAACATCTTCATCACTAAAAGTTATATCTCCCGTATGAATACCAATTCTAAGTGGCACTTTAGGGTCTTGTTTGAGTTCCCTTTGAATATCTACGGCGCATTCTACCGCAGCAGCAGTGCTATAAAAAATACTCAAAGTACCATCACCATAATATTGTAATATTTCGCCATCGTACTGTTCGGTCAATCGAGTAAATACTTCTCGGTGGCGATTTCTCAAGCGGCTAGTAATCGCCTCATCCTTTTGCATCATGGCAGAGTATCCCACTATGTCCGTGAACATAATGGCTGCTAATCGACGTTGGCGCTTACTCATTAACCTGGTTTTGTGGAAAGATGAAATTCAAATATTGGGACAAAAAATTGATTAATTCATTTTTTATCACTACTAAGTGTGAAGATGCTAAATTAAAAAATAATATGCAAATAGCCGCGTATTATTGTTGCTAAGTTATTCGATGGTCTAGCAAAGGTATGTTAGCAGTTAGTAACTAATTAACGTCTCCCAGCCAACTTTGCAGAATATTTTTCTTATTTTTTCAAATAAAAACAAGCAAAGTATCGGTTTAAGCACTATCATTAGAAGATTAATTTTCATATATTTGAGTAACGACAAATGTCATTTTGATAGAAATTGTTTTGATACCAAAATTTGAAAGAATATTGGAGGGACTAAGCCTTTGATTACTAGTTGATTAGAATTAAAGAAATTTAATTTCGAGAGAGATGTACTAGTGGATATATTCTTTTTGAATTTTAGGATTGCCCAAAATAACCAAAAATAAAACATGAACAATTTTCTAAATTTTCTTGTATTAATAGTATGAAAAAATTATTCCTTCTCCTCACAATCGGTCTTTTTGGTTTTACGAGTTTGTTTGCACAGACCGTACAGCCACGAGTGCGCAGTTTTTCCAATCAGGGAATTGTTTATAATAAAGAATTGGCTTTTGATTTTCGAATCAATACTTTTCGAGGGTTTTCCTTTGCCGTCAACGTAGGAAAGATTGTTACTTACGATAAGACGAACTATTACCATTTTGAATTTGGTAATCTAAGGCATCCAAAGGAATTTAAGCAAAACGACCAATTTTCTCGTCGATTTGGCGGACAACAATCCTTCTTTTTTGGCAAACAAAACTCAATGTTTGTACTTCGAGGAGGATGGGGAACAAAAAAATACTTATCAGAAAAAGCAAGTACTCGAGGGGTAGCAATTGGGTTGAATTATGAAATAGGACCATCTATTGGTATCCTAAAACCTTATTATTTAGAAATCAGCCGAGCATTAGATACGGGTTCACCATTTTCATCAGAAGAAAAATATTCAGAAGCGAATCGAGAAGATTTTTTAGACGGAAGTATTATCCAAGGAGCTGCTCCGTTTAGTAAAGGGATTACGGAATTGTCTTTTTTGCCGGGGGCACAAGCCAAAGTAAGTTTTCATTTTGATTGGGGAGCATTTGATGAATATGTGAAAGCGATGGATATTGGAATAATGGGAGATTTTTATTTGAAAAAAGCACCTATTTTGGTCGATGATGGCTTAGAAGGTGTACAAAATCGACAGTTTTTTATAAATCTATTCGTAAGTTTGCAATTAGGTAAACGAAGTTAATTATAGTGATGAGTTGTAAGTGGTGCGTGGTCAGTTAATTCCAAAAGGAATTTTGAGGTTTTACATCAACTCTTTGTCATAAAAATTGTTAATAGAAATAATATATAGGTTTACCAACTTAAAGTTCGGTAGACCTTTTTTTATCGAAGGTTTTGCAAAGTAAATAGGAGCATAAGAAGTAAAGAGCTCGAATCAAAAAAATGAACTGTTTTACATGATAGAATTACCAATAGTTAATAAGCCTGAGAAAGAACCACGTAAGCGGAAGCCAGATTGGTTAAGAGTTAAATTACCGATTGGGCAAGAGTTCAAGAAGGTTCGAAATTTGGTAGATAAGTATAAGCTGCACACGATTTGTCAGAGTGGTAGTTGTCCCAATATGGGCGAATGTTGGGGAGCAGGTACAGCAACCTTTATGATTTTGGGGAATACCTGTACGCGTTCTTGTTCATTTTGTGCGGTTAAGACAGGACGACCACCAGAATATGATGCAGATGAGCCAAGAAGAGTGGCAGAAGCCATCAAATTAATGGAGGTCAAACATGCAGTAATTACTTCTGTGAATCGAGATGAGTTGAAAGATAGAGGAGCAGAAATCTGGTATGAGACGGTCCGATTGACTAAAGAAATGTCCCCAACAACGACTATAGAAACCTTGATTCCTGATACCAAGGCCAACTGGGAAGCATTAGAAAGGATGATAAGTGGCGGTCAAGAAGTGGTATCTCATAATATGGAAACCGTAGAGCGATTGTATCGAAAAGTACGACCACAAGCTAAATATCACCGAAGTTTGGAACAAATCCAACGCACTAAGGACTTTGGCAAGCGGACCAAATCAGGTATTATGGTTGGCTTAGGAGAAACAGACGAAGAAGTTTTCAAAGCGATGGATGATTTAGTAGCGCATGGTTGCGATGTATTGACCATAGGGCAATATTTGCAGCCTACTAAAATGCACTTGGCAGTAGAGTCATTTGTACGCCCAGAGAAGTTTGCTGAGTACAAAGTAGTCGGTTTGGAGAAAGGCTTTGACTTTGTAGAAAGTGGGCCGTTGGTAAGGTCTTCTTATCATGCAGAGCGGCATTTGTAAAATATCGAAGCCGTAGCTTGGGCATTCCTGTCCGAGCAAGTCAAGCAAAGTTGTCAAGAAGCCTATTTTAGTAAAAATCTAAAATTCAAAAATTATCAATAGATTTTATTCTGAATGCTCAAACCAGTTAGGTTTTCGAAAATCTAACTGGTTTTTGGCAATTAAACCTTTTTATCTCTTATTTTTTCTTTTCTTTTTCTTCCAAAGCTGCAAACAAGAACCTGCCAAAATAACACCTGCATTTTACCATTGGCAAACTAAATTAGACCTTTCTTCAACAGAAATAGCTTATCTAAAAGACTTAAATGTTCAAAAAATCTATCCCAAGTTTTTTGATGTAGACTGGGATTTTAATGCACAAGAAGCCATTGCCAAAGCGACTTTAATCGTTGCTTCAGGTTTGTCTGATGGGGTAGAAATAGTGCCAACCGTATTTATCACCAATAGAACTTTAGTTAATCTACCAAAAGAAAAGTTACCTGATTTAGCGGAGAAAATAGCGCAAAAACTATTAGGACAATTAGAAGGATTGTCAAATGTGGTGCTAAAAGAAATTCAATTTGATTGCGATTGGTCAAAAAGTACCCAACAAAAATATTTCACGCTATTAAAATTATTGAGAAAGGAACTCCAATCTATAGAAATTCGCTTATCTGCGACGATTCGATTGCATCAAATAAAATATGTGGCAGAAACGGGGGTTCCACCCGTAGAAAGAGGGATGTTGATGTATTATAATATGGGAAAGGTGCAAGAAATAACTACAGGAAATTCTATATTAGATAATCAAATTGGGCAGCAATATCTAGCTAAATTAAAGCAATATCCTTTACCCTTGGACCTCGCTTTACCCTTATTCAAATGGGGCGTGTTGTTTAGAGATAATAAAATGATAAAGTTGTTGAATCAACTGGAGGAAGCAGCCATAGCCGACCAAGAACGGTTTCGTAAAATCGACAAAAATCATTGGCAAGTAATAAAAAGTACTTATCTTGATGGGGTATATTTATATAAAAATGATGAAATTCGCATAGAGAAAGTGGTATTTAACGAATTGAGTGCGGCAGCAGGATTATTGCAACCGCAATTGAAAACCGCAGATAGAAGCATTGTTTTTTATCATTTGGATTCGATGGTACTAAAGGATTTTGAGTTGGAAGAATTGAATCAAGTTTTATTGAAGTTACGAAAAGAATAAATGAAAAAGTATAAAAACATAACGCTCCTTGGATTAAGTATCTTTTGCTTTTTAGCCACCTTATTGGTGCCAGTAAAAATATCCAAAGGTTGTGGTCCATATGATAATTTTTTTTACGGTTATTCTTTTTTAAATCCTAAGATTGTGGATTTAGATGCCCCCAAAGCGCGTTATTTTGCGGGGTTTGAAAAAGTATTTAAACAAGTCAGACCGACTGAGGATATACAACAAAAAGATAACCTTACGGAGTGGCAAGAACGATTTTGTGATGGACCAAGATTACTTGATTTACAATATGTGATTTATAAATCCTCTTTGACAGAGATGCGTAGGTTGAAAACGTTGATGAAGCAAAAGAATGGGCAACTAAGTGGACAATTTGCCAACAATACCTTTGCTCGACATTTGCTCCAAAACAAATGCGAAGAAGCGGTAGATTATTTAATTTTTGCCAAAAGATGTGAACCACATGTTTTGATTGGGTCTAGCTGGAAAGCGCCTTATAGAGATGCGGTGGCCGTACAATTTCTTATCAAAGACGGTCGAAAGGCATTTAAAAAAACAAAATCTCATTATTTTCGACTGCGGTATGCTTACCAGATTATTCGTTTAGCACATTATAAAAATGATTACGAACAAACCTTAGCCTTATACGATGATTTAATGCCTAAGATAGATAATGACCCAAGTATCATAGAAGATTGGATTTTAGGGCATAAAGCAGGTGCATTGATAGGTTTAGGGAGAAATGTGGAGGCGTCTTATTTATACAGTAAAATTTTTCATAACACACCTAGTAAAAGGGTTTCGGCCTATCGCAGTTTTTCTATCAAAACGGATGAAGAATGGTTGGCTTGTCTCAAGCTTTGCCAATCTGATACAGAAAGAGCAACGCTATACGCATTGCGTGCCAACGACCCACTAAGTCACGGGGTAGAAGAAATGCGAGCTATTTATGAAATAGACCCAAAGAATGAGCACTTAGAACTATTACTAGTCAGAGAAATTCAGAAATTAGAAAAGGATTTATTGGGAATAGACTTTAATAAAAAGAAAAGAAGTAATCGTCGGTTTCATCAAATACCGAGAAAAGGAGCAGGAAAAAATCTATTGGATTTGTTGCAGTTAGTGCTAAAAATAAGTGATGAAAATAAAGCACAGACCCCTGATTTGTGGCATATCGCAGAAGGATATTTAGAATTGTTGGGAGGGGATTATTATGCTGCTCGCAAGACATTGACACCGCTCAGGGGAAGCATGGCTACGGAGGTGTTAGAAGAGCAACTCGAAGTGCTTATTATGGTCGCAAATATTGATGGACTGGAAGAAGTCAATACGGAGATGGAAGACTTGATAGTTGATTATGAAGAAACGGAGTTATTTACAAAATACCCAGATTTTGACAAATTTGTAAGAGATAAATTGACCAAATTATACAAGGAAGAAGGGTATCATGGCAAGGCATTTTTAGAGGAATTTAAGATAAATCAACTAAAGTATTTTCCGCAATTAGAGATTATTGATGAGTTAATAGCCATTTGTCAAAAAGAGAGTAGAAGTAAGCTAGAAAACGAAATGGTACTTAAAAAAGATGGACTTACGACCATAGAAAGTGATTTGTGGGATATGAAAGGGACCTATTTTTTAGGGCAGATGCAGCTAGAGTCGGCATTAGAAGCTTTTCGGAAAATGCCGCGAAAAGATAGAGACGATTTTGGTTTATTCAATCCATTTAGAGCCGAATTTGTAGACTGTGTAAATTGTAGAATCATAGATACGGTTGGTTTAAATAAAACGGTGATTTTAGAGCAAATTTTAGAATTAGAATATAAAGCAAAGGCCGATATGGAAAAAGGAGCAGCCTACTATTATCAAATAGGAAATGCTTTATATAATATGACTTACTTTGGTTATGAATGGGAGGTAGCAGATTATTTTCGGAGTGGAACAAGTTGGGGAAGGCTGAAATCAGGAGAAGCAGTATTTGCTAATAGACAGGCACCTTATGGAAATCATGAAACGATTAATTGTTCTTTGCCTTTATATTATTACGATAAAGCATTTCGCTTAGCGAAAAATAATGAATTAGGTGCCAAAGCAGCATTTATGGCCGCAAAATGTCAACAAAATCTGTTTTATACAGAAAAAGGTAGTGAGTACTCTATTTATGGCAATGATATTCCAAATGTGCCAGACGAGTACCGTCAATATTTTAAAATACTAAAAGATTATTATTCCAATACGACATTTTATGAAGAAGTGGTCGAAGAATGTTTATACTTTGAAAAATATGCTGCAAGGTTGTAAAAGGTTATTAGAGGTTATTATTTCATGTTATTAGAAGTTATTATCGGTTATATCGAAACGAATCTACAATTGTGCTAAATTTTGTGATTAAAAGACCCATTTATCGTATTCCTAAATCCTAATATTAACTAATATGTATATAAGTTGGTAATCAACCAAAATAACTTCTAATAACTTCTAATAACCTAATTCATTAACCTACTAAAAGCCTACTTACTATCAAAAAACCATTTTTGACAAATCTAAGTCAGTATTCCTACCAATGACATCCAATTTATTAATTAGAAAAGAAGTTATTTTGGTGAATAGGTAAAACAGCATCTAAGATTAATGTAAAAATTATATTAAATTATATATAGTTTCTGAGGATAATCTGTTTTACCAAAATAAAAAATTTTATATTGCGTTCTTAAACTTATATCGAAGACTATGAAATGAGGAATGAGGTTATTCAAAGCTTTGTTTTTCAAGGAATTCGATTTAAGAACTGCATTTAAAACTAAAAAATATGACGCAAATTAACATTAAGCGAGAGGTCATCTCTGTGTTAAGTGATATGGGTATTGCTGAAAGAGCAATTACTGAAAAGGCCAACTTTAGTAAGGATTTGGGCTTAGATTCTCTTGACTTTGTAGAAATGGTGATGGAGTTTGAACTTAGATTCAACTTGAGTATCCCAACAACTGAAGCAGAAAAAATTTGTACGGTAAAGCATGCAATAGATTATTTGAAAGGTGCTTTGCGTAAACAGGCTGTAGCTCGTTCCTAAACTTTCCTCTTAAATAACTAATCTATCGAAGTAAAGTCCATTTAATGAGGACTTTACATAAATTTTTAAAAAATATCTATTTATTAAAACCCTGGTTTTTGACTCATTAGTAGTTAGAAATACACAGTGTCATTGACTATTATGATTGCTGCTTAAATGCTCTATCCATTAGAGTAAATCCTATAAATGCCTCCACTATATTCATGTTTTAATCGGTAATTTTCCTTTTCATCCCTTAATCATTTTGTTCCATCAACACAAATTCTACCCGTCTATTTAAGGCCATTCCTTTTTCCGTAGTATTAGGATGAGCAGGGTGTGATTCCCCCAATCCTTTAGCAAGCAGGCGGTCTGCAGTAATGCCTAACCGGATTAAATTTTGGCGAACTTCATATGCTCTAGCATAGGATAATTGCTGGTTATAGAGTATACATCCAGAACTATCGGTATGCCCTTCGATGCTTAACTTTACGGTAGGGTGTTTTTTTAGCATACCAGCTAAGGATTCGATAATAGGCAAAGAAGTAGGCTTTATTTTAGCTACATCATACTCAAAATGAATGTCGTTAGTCACAATTTTACCATCTGCCATCAACGATTCATAAAGTAGGGTCGTACTTTTGGCAATGGCTATTTTGTCCATATTTTGGGGTAAGATATCATCGTTGACAGCAAAACTAATAACCGCTAAGATGGCAACACTAGCGGCAATTAAGCGCAAATTCCTGCGTTTTTTAGCCTTTTGTTTTTGCTGGACATGCCCAAAGACAGTTTGAAAATCGGGCGTCGTCAACTGGTCTTTTGCTTTTTGTTTCAGAAAGTGATGTTTTAAATCTTTATCGATAGAATTATCTTTTTCCATGTGTTATAATTTAACGGTAGCTCAATTAGCAATAAATTTTCCATTGACCGACCATCCTTTCTGTTCTAAATATTTTCTTACTTGGATTTTCCCTCTTTTGTAATGCGTTCGAGCCGTACCGATTTGAAGCTGCATCACTTCCGCCGCTTCTTGAATCGTTAAATTTTGATAAAAGACTAAATGTAAAAGTTGATGTTGTTTAGGAGATAGTTGGTTGATAGCTTGTTGTAGAATAGCAGCATAATTTTCTGATTTTATTTCGAGTTCTAGGGGCCCAGGCGGTTGTT
Organism: uncultured Saprospiraceae bacterium; assembly: GCA_937974625.1. GTDB lineage: Bacteria > Bacteroidota > Bacteroidia > Chitinophagales > Saprospiraceae > JAFMDF01. The sequence continues at coordinate 749 of CALJVJ010000155.1, read as the reverse complement.
TTTGTTGTAGATGTTGGAATCGTTTTGATTGGTTATAAAAATCAATAGCAGTAAAGCGAATAACGGAGAACAGCCAAGTTTTAAATTGTGATTTCCCATTAAATTGAGCTTTTCTTTCTAAAATTTTAAGATAGGTTATCTGCAAAACCTCTTCTGCTGCAACTCTATCGGCATAACAACAGTGCAGAGCCCAGGCAAAACTTTCCGTATGTAAGACTTCTAAATGGTGCTTTAGCCGTTCTAGAATCATTTAACTTTTAAATTAGTCGATTTTTAAGTATTTACTTAATAATTTAGTCCCTAATTAGCCCAATTTATAGGACAAGGAATAATTCATTTTTCACAAGATGTCAAAAAAATCTAGATAATTGACTATATAATGCTAGTATAAGGGCAAAATTAGCCGTATTTTTAAGTACTTTTCTCTATTTAGTACTTTGATTATCAACAGTTTTTGTAATTTGAGTTTTAGTTGATTAGACTATTTGATAAAAAATAAAATACGTCTTTTTTGTAGTTTTATAGTATTCTACTGAACAATGAATTATGGTTATATATTAACTTTTGAAAATCAAATGATTATTTTTAGCACTAGCCCCAACATCTAGGAACAAGTTAGAGCTGGTGGCGGCTGCCTGTCAAAAAACTGTTTGACATGAAGAAACAAAGTTTCTGAACCCGAAGGGACGGGCTGCCAGTTTTTTTTGACTTGATTTTTTGTTTCTTTTTTATCATGAGGAAATATATTT
>CALJVJ010000154.1 GCA_937974625.1 uncultured Saprospiraceae bacterium | reverse complement strand
ATAGGCTTAATAATAGACACTATTGTTGACATAACCTCTGGAACTGAACAAGCCATTGATACAGAAGATTTTGGTGGTGGGCATACGCTAGTGAAGTTGGAAAATATTGATGGAGCTGAATGCAAAACAATTAGAATTTATGCTTTGTACCAAAGTTGTCAAGACGATAATATAGATGTAGATTTCGGTTGGTCTTGTGCAGGTTATCCAACTAGTTTAGCTGATGCAATTGATTGTATGCAGTCAACTAGGCTTGAGGTGCAAAAACAAGCAGCGACAGTCTCCGCAACGATTACTCCGTTAACAAATACACCTATAGACCCGCTTGACCCAACATCTGGAAATTTTAATGATACAGAAATTGAAATGTGTGAAGAATTTCCAGTAGAAGTGCGATTTATCTCTTCGGATGCAGGGGCTTTATTTGATATTAATTTTAATGTTCTAATTCCGAATGGCGGTACTGGTTTAGAATACGTCCTAGGTTCTGGTACTATTGAGGTGGAAGGGGTAGATGGGATGAATATGCCTCATGTTTGGAATATGAAAGCAGACACCACTTTTGCCAATTCTAATGGGAATAATTTCAAAATTTACTTGGAAGATATTGATTCCCTAAATTTTAAAGATAAAGGTCTTTTAGGTGCTGGTCAGGACCCTACTAAAAATGAATTTATTTTAAGATGGAAAATGAAATCGACTTGTAACTTAACAAGTAGCCGTCCCTTAAGGATGCGTGTTTTTGCGGATGAAGTATGTGGTGACCCAGCAGGTGGTTCTGGTGAAATTGTGAAAAGTTCTAATTATAATTTAGTGGATGCCACTTCTCCATATAATACTTCTATATCAACGACTGTCAGTCCTGATAATAGTTTTACCAATTGTAATGAGGTGAAGAATGTAACCTTAGATGTTTTGTTATCAGGTGGAACAACTGGGGACAAAGATTCGCTTTTTGTTATTCTTCCTGAAGGTATTTCCTACGAAGGAAATTTTAATTGTTCAACTACCAATTGTCCATCTTATATTACCACAAGAATCGAAAATAATCAAGAAACCTTAGTTTTTTCTTACCCTATGGGATTGACCAATCCAAGATTTATTTTTGATTTTGATATTCGGTCTAATTTAATGATTCCATGTGGTGATCAAGAAATGGAAATTTTATCTACTGCTATAATCAGTGGTTTAATGTGTGATGGAGTTGCTTGTAGTAATACTAAAGTGACTACTGGAAGCGGTACTATTAGTCTTTCCATTAACAAACCACTTCCTACTTTATCAAATTATCAGGCTATTTTATGCTCGGATACTTCTTATTTAACAATTAAAAATGCAGAAATTTCTATATCAGAAGTTGCAATGACTGCTACCGACAGCTTTAATATTAAGTTTTATTGTGCGAATGCGACTGGAGATGCAATGGGGACAGCTATTGACTCCGTAAAAATAAAAGGTCCAGTTGCCATTGGCGGAACGCTAAATTTCGATGCTGATTTTACTTTTGCTAATTGTAGTTTGGATAATGGGGTAGTAGGGGTTTTATCAAATGAAACGGATTGCGCTTGTGATACCACTTTATTTTTATTTAATATTTTGGAATTTGCAAATGTCGTAGTGGTCTTACCAGCAGATACAACCATTTGTGTGGGAGATACGATACCTATTTCCGCGAATGGTCAATATAATAGCAGCTTTAATTGGTCACCTAATACTAAGATAAGTTGTACAAATTGCACAGACCCAATTGTTTTTCCATTAGTTAATACGGATTATATTGTAACTGAAGTGGATTCTTTAGGTTGTTCAAGTCAGGACACCGTTAAAGTTACTGTTGTAGCTTGTGATTGGGGAGATTTACCTGACCAAACCAATGGGACCGCTATGGATGATTATCAAACCATCCAATCTACAAATGGACCAAGACATTTCATTACCTCTGGATTACAACTCGGACTAAGTGTTGATGGGGAAGCCAACGGAAATCCTAGTAATGACGCTTTAGGAGACGGGACAGATGAAAATGGATTGACGATATTGCCAAGTTTAAATTTATCGCCCGGTGCTACTTTCCGTTTACCATTGAGCACCGTAAATACAACTGGTTCGATTGCCCATTTGGAAGCTTGGATAGACTGGAATGGGGATGGAGACTTTGCAGATTTAGGAGAAATGCCTATTGACCTAAATGATGTAAGTGGATTCCCGACTTATTTAGAATTTACAGTTCCATTGGATGCTAAGCTTGGAAGTTTATTGGGATTAAGAGCTAGATTAAGTAATACGGATAATATGACCCCCTATGGATTGATTCGTCAAGGGGAAGTAGAAGATTATTTAATTGGGATTGAATGCCCATCTATTCCTTGTTTACCTGTGAATACTGAAACTATTAAGGGGAATTAAGGTGCTTGTCTAATCGGTGAAAATAGATTTTATGGAAGAGAAAATAAAATGGACTTTACTTACTATTTCGACCAACTGATTTATAAATTTTTTGAAGCGCAATAATTGAATTTTTTAAACTCATTTGGTTAGTTATTACTGCCTTTGCTTGTTCCCCTAGGCTTATTCTAAAGGAATTATCTTCATATATTTTTAGAATAGCAGCTGCAATTTCTTTGGGATTTCTAGATGGAATAACTAATCCAGAAACTCCGTCCTCTACAAATTCTGGCGGCCCTCCTGTATTTGTTACAATGGGTGGTATACCTAAACTCATCGCTTCTAAAATAGCTTTTCCTAAACCTTCTTTATCTTCATTTGAAGGCTGGATATAAACACTGCTTGCGGCTAAAATATTGACCACATCTTTTCGATACCCTAATAAATGAATTTTATTTTTATAGGGACTTTTATTGATTAAATTTAAGTTTTTTGGCGTATCCATTTTTCGACCAATCAGTAAAAAGTGGATAGGCAATGTTGGTGGTAGAAATGCAGTGCTTTCTATTAAATAATTTATTCCTTTCCATGTTCTGTTATTCGCAATACAACTAACTATGAACTCCTTTTTAGAGAGCTGTATGGTGCTTAAATCTAAAGGTTGGATTTTCTTATACCAATCTAAATTTTGACCCTTATAAAATTGAGTCACTTTGTTTTTTGTGCCCCAAACCTGTTTCTGCAAATAACTTTGAACCGCTATGGAGACTGCTGTTATTCCATCGACTCTTGGATGTAAATGCTTGAGATAAGCATTAGGATTATACCAAGAACTACCTCCAATCACACCTCGATAAACCAATACTTTTACGGGTAAACCAATAGCTGCAAAATTTCCATTTGAGATGGCTTTGCTATTGAATAAATGTAAAATATCGTATTGCCCAGATTGGAGTTCTTTTCGAATAAATTGAATATTAGCCCAACTAATTTTCTTGGTGGGTTGAAAATTGATAATTCGAATGCCAGCCTTTAAAAAATTGGGAATAAAAGGTGCTTCTCTTTGGGTCATTATAGTGAGTGCTAATCCCTGCTTTTGTAACCCGATAAATAATTCACCTTCTGGTCTGACAGAATTGTAAGCGTCTTTATAATTGCTAATGATAAGGACTTTCATAGAACTATTTAGGAGACAAAGCTGAAATGTAAGGAATAACCGCCTTTTTCCAAATGGAGTAAGCTGCCCCATTAATATGTACACCATCTGCGGTGAATTTAGCAGCCAAGGCTCCCTCTTCGTTTTTTAGTAACTGATGAATATCCAAATAAATTAAGCCTTCTTTTTGAGCTAATTTTTGAATAGATTCATTCAAAAGATTGATTTCTGTATTATTAAATACGGTATTTTTTACTGTAGTATTGATGGGCAGTACACTTTGTATAAATAATTGACTATGTGGTGTTTCAGCTTTAATTTGCTGAACTATTTGTTGGTAATTTTTAATAATTTCAAATCGGTCTGTAAATAGAAAATCATTTACCCCTATCATTAAGAAAATGGCGGTTGGCTGATTAGCTGTAATAGAAGATAATCTTCGAATAAGTCCCCAAGTTGTCTCTCCAGCAATGCCTCTGTTTTTGACTTTTGGATTTTGCATTAATTCTTCCCACTGACCATATTCTGTAATACTGTCTCCTAAAAAAATAATACTTCCTTTTTCCATAGGTAAATGGTCAAATAAATTTTTTCTGTTTTCATAAACGCCAGCTAAACCACCTGCTGAAATCCTGTGAATCATAAACTTTATTCCTCCTAGGCGTTGAACCAAATAGAATAGGGCACCTGCCAAAACAAGGTTCCCTAGTATAGAAATTCCCAACAAGGTTTTGAATTTATTAGTCATAAAAACTAAATCTTTTATTCCTCACTTATCAATTTTAATAAGACTCCATTAGTCCAACCAAATCCGTCTTGTACTGGATATTCTCCACCTCCTGCTTCTAAGGTCATGTCTACTACATTGTATTTTTCGACTAGCTTACCCGTTTTTTTATAAACCTTATTATTCAATCTTACCCATCTTTCTTTGATGGTATTTGCCAAGGCATCACTTTCATAGTTTCTTAAACCTTCGATGGTCATCCATTGTAAGGGTGCCCAACCATTCGGGTAATCCCATTGCTGACCATTATCTGTTAATGTTGTAACAACACCACCTGCTTTCAAAAATTTATCCTTAATAACTTTGGCTGCTTGTGTAGCTTGCTCTGGTGTAGCCATTTTAAAAGTCAGTGGATACATACCTGCTAAAGAAGGAATGGCGGTATGTTTTTGGGCTTTGAAATCATAATCCATAAAATAGCCCATTTCTTTGCTCCAGCAGTATTTTAAAAGGGTGGCTTTTCTTACGCCTGCAATTTCTTTAAACAAGTCGGCTGTAGAATTTTCTCCTTTTAACTCATAGGCTTTTGCTAAAACCATTTCTAAGTTATACATCAATGCATTTAAATCCACTGGGATAATATCTGTTGTATATATAGTTGACAATTTTTGAGGGTCTTTAAACCAGCGACTACTAAAATCCCAACCTGATTCGCAAGCTGCTCTTAAATCACTATAAACCACCTTTGCTGGTCTTGCACTTTCTTTAATGGTTTCTACATCTTCTTTGTAGCTTTCTGCTCTCGGAAAGTCTCCTGTGTCCCAATATCGGTTTAATGTTTTACCGTCTGTTAATCTTACTACTTTTTTATTAGTCGATTTAGTCGCTGAAATTTCGTCAGCCCCACTCATCCAATATTCATATTCTTTGGTCAATTGAGGCAGAAAATCTATGTAAACTTGGTCTCCTTTTTGTCCAGCCAATAGTTGCACCATTCGAGCGAAAAAAGGTGGTTGAGAACGAGTCAAAAAATAAGTTCGATTTCCATTTGGGATAAAACCTACTTTGTCAATAATGTAAGCAAAGTTTTTAACCATGTTCTCAATCATATCAGTCTTACCTGCTGCTTGTAAACCCAACATCGTAAAATAACTATCCCAATAATAAATTTCTCCAAACCTTCCTCCCGGTACAATATAAGAATTGGGTAAACTGATTAAGCTACCAGCGTTTTCATTATCTGGTTGTCGAGTTAAAATAGGCCAAAGGGTATTAATGTGCTCCACTACACTTTTGCTAGTATCTGCCTCAAATCCCGATGCATATTTTACAGGGGTATCAAAATTTGCTAAAACAAATTCCTTCAAGTTGAAATCTGGACTGCCTTTGTCCGCTTCATAATTACTCATTATTCTACTAGTGGTAAACTTTGGAGTACAATCCACAAAAGTTTTTCCATCAGGGAATACTTTTTCCAACTGAACTTGCTCAAATAATGCTCCAAAACGCTCGTTCGGAGGATGGTCTTTTTCGGTGTCTACCTCATTTTCTGCAAGGGTAGGGGTATCCTTACAAGAAAACGCCGCAATGGATAAAATGATAAGGAAGGAAGTGGTTATTCTATTTATCATGATGGGTGAATTTTATACTTATATACCTATTTTAGAAAAATTAATATTGCTCCAATAGCGGTAACAACCAAAAGGAATTGTCTAAAGAATTTTTCGCTAAAATAACTAACTAGTTTTACCCCAACTAAAAATCCTATAACAACAAAGGGTAGCAAAGTTAAGTTAGTTTTTAAGGTATCCCAAGTAATTGTGCCCCAATAAAAAACATGAAAGGGTACTTTAAAATTATTAATGATAAAAAATACCCAAGCGGAAGTTCCTAAAATTTCGTTTTTAGGCATTCTGGTGGCTAAAAAAAACAAATTGGCAAATGGTCCTGCCATATTTCCAATCATAGTAGTAAATCCAGCTGCAAAACCTATTGAACCACTAAACCACCGATTGCTAGGCAATACTTTTTTATTCGTTTTTTCAGAAAACCACATGAAAAGGACACTCACAATAATGATGAGTGCCATCAAATTTTTGAAGGTCGTTTCTGGAATGTCTTTTCCTACATAGGTGGCTACCACCACACCGACCAACATCCATGGTAAAAAATTAACTAAGTACTTCCACTTTGTATATTTTTTGAAATAGAGAACTGCTAAAATATCGCCTGCTATCAAAAGTGGTAATATGATTCCCGTAGAACTTTTGGCACCGAAAGCTAAGACCATTAAGGTGACCGATAGGATGCTAATACCTTTTATTCCTCCTTTACCAACTCCTAAAATGAATGCGGCTGTAAATGCTAAAATAAGGGTGGAATCCATACGTAAGAATTGCTTTTTAATAAGGAAAAAGCCAAAGGTAGGTCTTCATGTTATTAATTTTCAATTTTCAATTTAGAATTTTCAATTTTCAAATGGTGGGAGGCTTGTTTATTAGGGTTGAAATTTCACTGTACGCCTATTCTAAAACTAGGATTTATCAATCAATTGATTAAAACCCTTTGTCGTTGTGTCCTTATGAGAAACTAATTTTGTTCATTCACTTATCACCATTAAAAATCATCAAAACTTATTTACCCATTATAAAAGCAGTTTCTTTATCTCGCATGGCAGCCATCATGCGGAGCATATCTCCAGCCGTAATCGACATTGGCTTGCCTTTTTTTGTACTGATACCTTCTTGTAAAAGAGACTTTTCAATGCCTACCATTCTACCTGCAATAATAGAGTGTATGTGCATATCTTCGAGGTAATAAGTGCGGAAAAGTTCTACCTTTTCCATTACTTGGTCGGATAGCTCCAATTGCTTTTCCTTTAAAATTTTTAATAACTGTACTTTTTGCTTTCTCCATTTGACAAATTCTAAATTTTGAGTGCCCGAAAAGCCATTTGGTAAATTAGCTTCTTCATTGGCTCGACTCATGTCTGGTCTAATGATGCTTCTATAAACGGAAGCAGTAAAGCTATTGCCGAATTCCATGCAAGCAGTAGTTGCTCTGAATAAGTGAGCACCTTTGTCTAACCAATTCGCTATGATTACATCAGAGGAATTTTGCTCAATTGCTGATATTGCTTTCTCAAAAGCAAAACCTGAGAAAATCATAAACAGTCCAAAACCATGGTGGGCTAGTTTCCAACGGTATAAGGCTCTTTCTCCATTATTTTTAGGCGCTACTTCTATGATTTTGGCTTCCGTAAAATGTCTTTCTTGAGCTTGTTGACCAGTTAATAAAATTAAATTTGCTGCTTCCCAACCTTTTAAAATATAGGCAATTTCTCCTCTTGACATTGATGTATATTGGAACTCGTTGACCAATTCGGCACTGGTATCTAAATATTGCTGAATAAATTGACCATAGGTCATTTTTTGTACTCTATTTACTTCAAAATACTTGTCGTAAATGTCAAATTTATTGGACATGTCTTTGGCTCTTACTTGCCATTCTTGAAAAGGAATTGCTGGATTGATTAGTGCAGCTAAGGCCGCCGAAAATTCGCTAAATGCAGTCAATACTGCTGGAAGAACGTAGGTTTCTCCTAATAAAATATCAATATGGTCTTTTACTTTATTATGGAAAAACTGAACTTTAGCAATTTCATTTCCATACTCAACCGACAATTCTTTGATACTGGAGTGGTCTGGTAAATAACATTTATTCATTGTAAACGGAATTTAGTATTGTCAATGTGTACTACAAAGCTACTTTAAAAGAATATTCATTGCTAGTTGACCTTGTTTTTAAGAAAAAAAATATTTTAAAGGCAGGGTGTGAAGAAAATTATTACTTTTGTGGCGATAAGTTGTTAAAAAAAATAATAAAGTTCTTACCATGCAAAGCTTAGATTCAACTGATTTGAGTATCTTGAAATTATTGCAACACAATGCTCGTTTGACTATCAAGGAAATTGCGGCAAAACTGAATTTATCCACCACTCCAATTTTTGATAGGATGAAACGGATGGAAAAAGAAAAGGTTATTGATAGGTACGTGGCTATTGTGAATCCAGAGAAAGTCGGTAAATCAATTTTTGCATTCGTTCATATTTCTTTAAAAGAACACGCTCGGCCCGAAGTGGAAGTTTTTGTTAATCAAGTTATTGACTTTAAAGAAGTGATGGAATGTTACCATGTAACCGGAGATGCAGATTTTGTGCTCAAGGTTAGTTTAGATAGTATGGAAGCTTATAATGAATTTGTTTTAGACAAACTTTCAATTGTAAAAAATATTGGTAAATTAGAAACCCGATTTTGTTTATCAATTAGAAAATTTTCTACAGAATTACCGCTTTAAAAATTGCTTAATGAATCGTACAGTCGCACAAATTTTTGAATCGAGAACCCCCATGGATAAACTAGTTGCCTTGAAAGGTAATTCGTCTATAAATATCAATCAAATAGCTTCCTACGAAACTGGAGGGCAGGGGACGATGGTTTTTGCACCTACTAAAAAAGCAATTGAAAAATCTATAGAAAATGGTGCTTCCTTAATTGTAATTCCTGGAAAACTTGATATAGGCATTGATTACGATGTAAAGCATCGAGC
>CALJVJ010000153.1 GCA_937974625.1 uncultured Saprospiraceae bacterium | reverse complement strand
CCTATTTCGATGGATTGTGCAGGAATTGTTGGGAGTCCAATAAATAAACATAAGAGGATAGTGATGCTGTTAAAATTCATATTTAGCTTTTATGGCAGGTTACAAAGTCCTAGTGTAAAACGAAGTCTATTTTCAATTCCTATTTTTAGCGATAAGCCCCAATAAAAAAGTTTCTCGTTCAATAGACATGCCTTTTTTATCGCTAGTCGCCATGGTTTTTTTATTATGGTTAATAGCTTCTTGAATATTAATCCAGACTGCTTTCATACCATTTTTTATTTCGTAGGATTCCAATTTGGAGTGACCAAGCTCTTTGTTTACCTCACAAGTGTAGCAATAAGAAATCATATGCTGAATGTCATAGTCTGATTTATACCACGGTCGGTATTCTTCATAAACACCAAAAGGTTTGATGTTTTTGATACCTTTGGCACCAGTTTCTTCACTAAGTTCCCGTATCATTCCTTCGATTTTATCTTCGCCCACCTCTAAGCCTCCACCCGGAAGGCTATAATCTTCATATCTTTCGGTATACATGAGTAAAATGTGGTCACCTTGAAGGGCAATACTTCGGGTGGCTAGTCTTGTGAAAATGGTTTGGTTATCTAAGGTTTTTATGTCAGGATGATAATGAGTTTTTAAAATTTGCATTTATTTATTTTGATTAGAGTGATGGGCATCAATATACCCATTTTTTGAAAAAGGAGTCTAATGATTTTTTTGAACTTATTTCCATGGCCAATTGAAAATCTTTTGTAGTGACAGATTGACCGCAATAAGTTTGAGCATAATATTTTATTCCTTTCCAAAAAGACACCTCACCAAGTTCTTTCCTTAATAAATGCAAAACATAGGCGCCCTTAAAATAAACTAAGTTTCTATCATCGCCAGATGGATTAGACCAATCTTTGAAGACCAAAGATTTATCTTTTCCTTTTGATTTTATTTTATCATAAACCTTTAAATAGGAATCGATGTTTTCCTGATATTTTTCAGGTCCAAATCGATATTCATTATAAGCTGCCGACATAAAAGTCGCGAAGCCCTCATTGAGCCAAAAGTGATTCCAGTTTTTACAAGTAATCAGATTTCCCCACCATTGATGTGCTAATTCATGGGAGAGGAGATTAGTTTCTGTACTGTCTTGTAGGACAAGCTGCCCATAAGATTTTTTTAAGATAGCAAACCCAGACATTTCTTGATAATGATGCCCCATTAAAACTTGAGAATATTCTTCTTGTGGAAAAGAGATTCCAGATTTTTCCTCAAAAAACGACATCATATCTCGGGTGTATTGAAAAATTTTTTCGATTTCTGCTGAGGTGTAGTCTTCTGCAAAGTACTTTAAAGGTTTACCATTATAATTATCTGCTGATTTATTAAAGGAGCCAATCGCAAATCCATAGGTATAAGTAGGCGTCTCATAATCCTGATGCCAAGAGTAACTAATCTTGTTACCAACAGGAACAGCGTCTTTTAAAACGCCACTTGCAACACTGACGACCTCTTTTGGAATCAATAAATCTAGCTTTAAAGTAGCTCTGTCGTCAGGCGTGTCATTACAAATCATCCAGTCACTGGTAAAAAAGACGGAGTATAACTTTTGCGCATTGTCGAAAAATACAAGCCCCTTCTTTGGGTGTCCATGATAAAAGAGCTTTATTTCATGAATATTAGTATCGGTTTGCGCTAAGGAAATGATTGTTTTTTTTCCTTTTTGCATAAAATCTATAGCATGGGTTCCTTCCAGCTTTGTGACGATTAAATCTCCTGAATCAAAAACTACCTTTTCGGTTTGAGTGGAAGTACTGAATTTGATTGATACGTTGCCCTCGATGTAGTTCTTAGAGAAAGAAGGGGCTAAATAAACATGATAATTTAAAACATCTATTTGGCTCGACTTTGAAGATTGTGCGGTTAGGGTAAAAGCATTAAAATAAAGGTAAAAGAGAAAAATAAGTAGTTTTTGTAATTTCATTTTACCCTTTTTTAACTCGCTAGAGCTGAGTTTAATTTTTAAAATTTGGCTATTAAGCTAATCATTCCCCAAAGCATATTTCAAACCAACTCCCACTCCATAATTAATCACTTTTTCTTTAAAAACTTGATTGAAAAATAATTCAGTGCTTACGCTAATTTTATCATTGACTGGAAATTCATAGCCGCCATTGAATTGAAGGCCAATAGGAAATTCTTTTAGGAAGGAATTTTTCTCTTCGCTGATTAATTCCCCATCAAAGAAGTATTTTCTACTCAGGTAATAATTAAAATGGATACCTCCTGCGACATAAAATTGCTTTAATTTAAAATGAGCCAAGAGCGGAATCATTAAATAATAATTATGCTCTGTACTAGGAACTACACCAATAAATTGGCCATTTTGGTCGGTTGTACTGATGGAAATTTCATAGCCTCTATCAAATCGATACAAGCCAGTTTCTAGATAAATTAAGTCCTTAACCAAACGTTGTTTTAGCTCTATTCCGCCAGAAAATGAAAATATAGGAGTAATTTCACTTATCCCAGCATCGGTAACCGTCGAAAATCCTGGGTATAATTTTATGCCAATAGTGGTGTTAGTCTCTTGAGCTATAAGGAAGCTCGCTAGGGTAATTATTGCAATGGTTAGAATATTTCTTTTCATGTTTGGGGATTTTAATTAGATAGTAACTCGAAAACTAAGGGGTATCTCTTTTTGAAAATTCTAAATTGAAAATTGAAAATTTTCAAAAAAGGGAGCTTCTCATTTCTATAAGAAAACTCTTAACCTGTATTCTTACCTATGCTCTGTCACCACTTTATACAATACAACCTGTGCGGCTTTTTCATAGTCATCATGCCATCCAAAATAATTCCCTGTTTTAAAGTAATTTTCATGGATATACCCATTTCCTACATAGTCGTATATTTCGGTATACTCAATATTTAATTCTTTTTCTTCACAGACGAGTGCACAAAATAATTTGCCTTCTTCAATTTTAATTTTGAAAGTGAATAGCTCATTATCTACTCTTCCAAAGTCCACTTTTTTATCGTAATTACTGGTCCAAGGGTCACCCTCATTTGGCTTAGTATAATGGTCTATCTGTATCATGCCGCTATTCCATCGAATTTTTACGGTGGCTGGATTACCGCTGATACCAGCTGATTCTTTTCCATGAATCTGAGCAACGATGGTTCGTCCGTTTCCTTCTACAAAATCAACCTGCATGGTGGATTCAAGAATATGTACGCCAGTAGACATTGGCCAATTGTCATTGGTATCTTGGTTTCCTCTCCAATATTCTCTAAGTTCCGTTCGACAATATTTATCTCCTAGTGCTGATAAACCAGATGTAGTAAACCCTGTAAATTTAGTCCACATAGTGTAGCTGCCATCATCGTTTTTATAGAAATATTCAGATTCCTCGGCGGTTAGTTTGTCATTGATAATATCTTCATAACCTATAGAGGTGGCTTTTCCATTTCCTCTATCTATAGGGACTGATAAGTACCAGTTTTCCCAATTTATTGCTTCGGGTTCTGCTTCAGGTTCTGTCTCCGTCTCAACAACTGTAGGCGGGTCCATCTCATTTTCATTGGTTTCTACCGGAGGTGTTATGATGACTTCCTCGGCAGGACTGCATGCTGCAAGGAGAATGACCAGTACAAAAATGAAAAACTTGTTATCTGAAATTTGCATGGATTACTTATTAATGAATTATTATTTTTTTGCTTAAGCAGCCAAATTACTGAGTTTTGGTTACTTTCGCTAGAGATGAAAGGCATAAAGGTGTCGGGGGACAAGCTATAGCGAGTATTTTTTTTTGTGGTATCTGTGGAGTTAGTCCATTTCTCAAATTATAATTCGTATAATTCTATAGGTAAATTATCTGGGTCATTGAAAAATGTGAATTTTTTCTCTGTAAATTCATCTATTCTTACAGGCTCCGCCTTTACACCTTTTGATTGTAAATGCTTTACCCATGAATCAAGATTGTTTACTCCAAAAGCTATATGTCTTAAACCAGTTGCTTCTGGATAGGAAGGTCTATTTGGTGGATTAGGAAAAGAGAATAATTCAATTAAATATTCCCCATTTAAAGATAAGTCTAATTTATACGAATTCCGTTTTTCTCTAAAGATTTCTTGTTCAATTTTTAACCTTAATATCTCCGTATAGAATGCTTTTGACTTTTTATAGTCTGAACAAATTATAGCAACATGATGTAATTTTTTTAGGTTCATTTAGGATATATTTCGTTTTATATTTTATGGTTGAGGGACTTTGAGTCTTTATTAGCACTTTTTGGAGTGGAAATGGACAAATGTTTATCTGTTATTAATGATGCACAACCTTAAAGTACACACCCTTTTGACCACACCAAGCAGTCAAAAGGGCATATATATATTCACAATAATAGCTTATATCTTATTATTCCCCCTATCCACATCCGCCATCATCTTAGAAGGGTCAATTTCAATAGAAGTAATATTCGCTTTAGTGGTTGGTACCACAAACTGATAATATGGATGCGTCCATTTCCAGTCAGGTAGAAGCTTACGAGCACCATCTTCCGCAGGTTTTTCGCCCCGCATGATGCGCAAAGGAATGTAGAATAGGTCAGAGCTACCATCTGCATATTTAACGACCACATCTAAAGGCATCGGCATACCGCCCACTTTATTCAAAATAACCGTTGTTTTGCCATCTAATTCATTGACGCCAGTGATGCCGTAGTCAATTTGTTGGGTGGTGTTGACAAAATATTCTTTATACCAATCCAATTCAATGCCCGATTGTTTTTCCATGATTCGGATAAAGTCATTGACATTAGGGTGTTTAAATTTCCAAGTATTATAATAGCTGAGTAAGCCTTTAGCGACATTGTCTTTCCCAATCACATAGCGCAATTGACTTAAAAAAGTCGCTCCTTTGGAGTAAGCTGCACGGCCGTAGGCAAAATTGGTGGTATAATGGTCAGAGTGTGTGGTCATTGGTTCTTCTCTACCAGAACCTGCTAAGGCAAAATATCCGCCGTAACTACCTTGTTGAGGAAACGTACTTGGGTCTCCAGGAATTGCCTTAAGGATTTTTAGCTGATTCATCACCTCCGCAGAAGCATAACTCGTAAACCCTTCATCCATCCAAGGGTATAAACTTTCATTCGTCCCCAAAACCATTTGATACCAAGAGTGCATTAATTCATGAACAGATACCCCGACTAAGCTACCGAGAGCCCTTTCTCCAGTGATTAAAGTGGCCATCGGGTATTCCATACCGCCGTCACCACCTTGAATAAAGGTGTATTGTTCGTAAGGATATTTTCCAAAATTATCATTGATATAAGTGAAGGCTTTGTCCATGACTTTTGGCAATGCTTCCCAATTATCTTTCGTTTTATCATTTTCTTGGTAGAAAAAGTGCATCATCGGGCCATTCTCTGCTTGGTAACTCGTATGCGTATAATCAGGATCTGCGGCCCACATGAAATCGTGTACATTAGGTGCGATGAAGTGCCAAGTATTGGTCTTTTGTTTTCGATTTTTCTTGATTTTTACTCCCTCGTCTTGGTAGCCATGGCCAATTTGATTAGGATTTTGTAAATAGCCAGTACCTCCAATAACATAGTCTTTATCAATCGTAATTTTTACATCAAAATCTCCCCAAATACCATGAAACTCTCGACCAATATAAGGGTTGGCGTGCCAACCTTGATAGTCATATTCACACATTTTAGGATACCATTGAGCCATAGAGTAGGCGATACCTTCTTTGTTATCTCTACCAGACCGACGAATTTGAACAGGTACTTGTGCTTCAAATTCCATATCAAAAATAGCAGAACCATTGGCTGGAATGGCTGAATTTAATTCCACCTCCAAGATAGTCCCGACCACCTTGTACTTTACAGCCTGTCCATTCACTTTCAAGGACTTAATACGCTGATAACCAACTTCATTTGGCTTTAACTTAGAAATACGGTTGCCGACTCTTCGGTCGGCATCTGGCAAGGTTTGATTCCGTACATCCATCATACTATTCGGCTGAAAAGCATTAAAGTATAAGTGGTAAAACACTCGATTTAAATCATCTGGCGAGTTATTCATATACACCAATCGTTGTGTGCCTTGGAGTTTATGCGTTTCAACATCCATATTGATGTCCATCTGATATAATGCACGTTGTTGCCATCGGTCCGCCTGAGCAGAAAGGGCAACAGTTATACAAAGCATTACTAAAACTAAAATATTCTTTTTCATAAAATGATTAATTAGTAGGGACGAAAATTGGACGTCCTATAAAGATAAAATGATTATGCAAAGGGTTTAGGGCTGAGG
>CALJVJ010000152.1 GCA_937974625.1 uncultured Saprospiraceae bacterium | reverse complement strand
TTAACCTTCCTTTCTTTATCCTTTCTGTACATTCATAAATTCTTTTTAATTATTTCGTCGTAACTCAGGCAACCATTCCTCTTTTAGTTGCACCAAACTAGAAATCGGCTTTATATAAGGATTAATGAACTTAGACAACGCAATCATAGCTGCCAAAAAAGGCAATCCCGTGGCACAGCGGTACTTGTACGAACAGTACAAAATACCCTTGTTTACGGTATGCTTAAGGTACAGCCGTGATAGGTCAGAGGCAGAGGATATTTTACAGGAAGGGTTCATCAAAATTTTTAAAGATTTAAATCAATACGAAGGGAAAGGAGCTATTGGTGCATGGATGAGAAAGGTCATGGTTAATACTGCTTTGCAATATATTCGGAAGTGGAAAAAAGATTGGAAGCATGTAGATTCTCAAGATTATAAAGAAGCTTTTCAGACTTCAGAAATAGCTTTTCAGAATCTTGGCTTAGAGGAGATAACCCACATGATTCAACAACTCCCAAATGGTTATAAAGTTGTTTTCAACTTATATGTAGTCGAAGGATATAGCCATAAAGAAATAGGTGTGCTATTGGGCATCAATGAGAATACTTCTAAATCACAGTTGTTTAAAGCTAAAGCCGCATTAAAAAAGCAAATAATTAATAATAATAGCTTATGAATGGACCTAAAGATAGTTTCGAGGAATTTTTCCATCAGTCCTATAAGGATTCGGAAGTAGTCAACCAAGCGGGAGATTGGAATCTTCCTTCTGATGCCGTTTGGGAAGGTATTCAAGAAGGGATGGCAGAGGAAAGAAAATTGAGTTTTGCCTTTTTGAAATGGCCTTGGTCTGCAATTGCTGCGAGTTACCTGTTAATAATGGGTGGCTACCAATTTATAGAACAATATACTGAAGAGAATGATTTAGCAACATTGGCTATTACTGAAGTATTGGTATCCGATGATAATTTTCAAAATGAAAATGTCTTAAGAGCCGATGAATTTATTCATCCCGAAAATATTAAAGAAGAAAAAATCGAAAAAAGAATAGTTCAAAACCTAAATGAAAATTGGAATGTACAAGCGATAAATTCCTTAGACATAAGTAAACTCCATTCAGAAAGTCTAGATTTTCAAAAATCTGACCTACCTTTTTCTGCTAATAAAAATATAGTACAAAGTATTGATAATCAATTGATTATTAAAAGGAAAGTACCTTTAAAATTACTAAATAAAGAAATTGTAGAAAGATTAACTACTGCTAACTTCCCCAAACTAGTAAGCCTAGATGCTAAGAGACAAAAGTTACCATTACCTCCAATTACTCCGATGGTAAAAAAGTCTTCCAATCTTTATTTATCAGCGAATTACAGCACCATTTCAGAAACACTAAAGCCTAGTGACCTTATATTTCCTTTACCCTTGGTTAGTGATAAAACTGAACTAGCAAAAGGGAATAGTGTTGGCTTAGATATAGGTTGGACAAATAAGAAAGGATTAGGCATTGAAACTGGAATTCATTATACCCATTTAACAAAAGAAACAAATATCAATCAATTGATTCCAACACCACTCAATGATACCGATTTAACGTTAGATGAATCAATACCATTAACCCTTGGGTGGAGTGATGCCTACGGTAGTAAGGAGCTAATTTTTCAGTTACAAAATGACCTTAATAACTCTACTGCTAACCTAACAGCAGCAAATATTCAGATTAAACAGTGGACACAGAGCCGTTTTATTGAAATTCCATTATTGATGCGGAAAGATTGGACAATTGGAAAATGGAGCGTAAGTGCCAAAACTGGCTTATTAAATCGGTTTAATATTTCAAATACCTTTGAGGCACCCACAGTCACACTGGAAGAAGCCGAACTTGATTTAGTAACAAATGAATTTCGACCTAAGGTTGGTATCCAAAACAATAAATACATACCTCAATTAATTGCAGGCATCGGTGTAGAATATTTTATTCAACCTAATTTGTCTGTTTATGTAGAACCTACTTTTTCTAGAAGCTTAAGACCTGTTATTGATTTTAGTTTTGCCAATATTCATTCCCAAAACAAAGCTGTAACGATGGGTATGCGGTATCACTTATAATGCTCGCACAGGTGTAATTAACCTAGCTTAGGCATCCTGTCCAAGTCTATCACCACGATTTTTTCAAAAGAAAAACTAGAAAAGATTGAATCACAGATAAAACGGTTTCATTACTTTATTTTTCATTCACCCCTTAACGACGTTAAGACTTAGTTAAAACGCTAAAACTAAGACAACCAATCTTTTCTAATACTCACCATTAGGTAAATCACGCATTTTTAAATCATTCGACTGTTAAAAAAATTGTTATGCAACTAAATGAAAGGTACTGCCTAACCCTGTTATTGCTATGTCTATTGGGCACTTTTAAAAGTCTTGCACAAGCTATAGACACCACCAATATTCTAACACAAGCGGATTATGAAAGTCCTAAAACCTATGAAATTGGTGGGCTGAAAGTCGTCGGAAATCATTGGACAGACAAATCTGCATTATTAAATATTGCAGGCCTGCGGATTGGCGATAAAGTGGAAATCCCTAGTGTAAAAATTTCTAATGCACTAAAAGCATTATGGAAAATTGGACTTTTTTCGGATGTAGAAATTTATCAAGAAAAAACAGTAGGAGAAATAGTGTATTTGGTCATCGATGTAGAAGAAGTCAGTCGTTTAAGCGGAATAAAGCTAGATGGGGTAAAAAAATCGAAACTAGAAACGGTGGAAAACCTTGTTTTACAGCATTTGCAGATTGGCAGAAAATTGACTGATTATCAAAAAAATAACGCGATAGAATCGGTAAAACAATATTATTTGGAAGAAGGCTTTGCTGATGTGACGGTTAATTGTCGAGCAAACAAAGAAGGGGATGTTGCCAAATCATCTCCTTCTGCTCAAAATGAAATTGAACTAATTTTTATTATTGATAAAAAAGACAAAGTAAAAGTCGCTAGGATTGATTTTACTGGAAATGAAGCTATTTCGGATAAAAAATTAATCAAAATTTTAGGCATTAAAACCAAGGGAAAATTATTTGCCAATTCTAAGCTAATCGAAAAGGAATTGGAAGCAGGAAAGGAGGCTATCATAGCAACATATAAAACCTTGGGATTTCTAGATGCACAAATTAGTCAAGACTCAATTTGGCGACAAGTTGATGGAAATTGGGCGCTTACTTTTAAAATGGAAGAAGGTAGGAAATACTATTTTGGTAATGTAATATGGAAAGGGAATAGTGTGTATCGAACGGAGGATTTAGCAATGATTTTAGGTATAGAAAAAGGAGACATTTTTAATGAAAATCATTTACAAAGCCGCCTCCAATTTAGTGTAGATGGTAGGGATGTCAGTGGTTTGTATATGGACCATGGATATCTTTTTTTTAACGCGGAAGCAATTCAAAAATCAATTCGAAAAGATACTATTGATTTGGTTATCAATATATTAGAAGGTAGTCAGGCGACTATTGACAAAGTAATTATCAAGGGAAATACCAAAACTAATGAACATGTGATACGGCGAGAACTAAGAACTTTGCCTGGCCAGAAATTTAGCCGTTCCGCGATTATTCGTTCCCAAAGAGCTTTAATGAATATGGGGTATTTTAATCCAGAAACGATGTCGATTAATACCCCCGTAAATCCACAAACAGGAACGGTGGATGTAGAATATGTAGTAGAAGAAAAAAGTAATGACCAATTCGAATTATCAGGAGGATGGGGTGGTGGTACCATCGGATTGACGGGGTCCGTAGGGATTACTTTAAATAACTTTTCACTTGGCAAATTGTTCAAACCTAAAACTTGGAATCCACTACCAATGGGAGATGGGCAGCATACTTCTATTCGTTTTCAAACCAATGGTAAAGCCTATCAATCGTTGAACTTATCTTTTACGGAACCTTGGTTAGGTGGTAAGCAACCAAATTCCTTAACGACAGGCTTTTTTTACAGCCGTTACTTTGATGACAATAGCACTATTGATTTAACGGATGGGGTGTTTAATATTTTTGGGGCGAATATAAGTTTGGGTAGTAGAATAACTTTTCCAGATGATAATACGATAGCAACAACCGCATTGAGTTATCAAAGATATCGATTGGACAATTGGAGTTCGGGTTTATTTACTGCAGACAATGGTCAGGTGTTAACATCTGGAACTTTTAACAATCTTAGTTTGAAGCAAAGTTTTGCTAGGTCTACCATCAATCATCCCATTTTTCCAACAAATGGGTCTAAAATTTCCCTATCCATGCAATTTACCGTGCCGTATTCTTTATTTAGCAAAAAAGATTACACAACTGTTGATGCCGCAGAAAGATATCAATGGTTAGAATATCATAAGTGGCGCTTAAATGCAGAATGGTATACCCCCATAACTAAAAAATTAATCCTAAAAACGTCTGCCAAGTTTGGCTTTTTGGGTAACTATAATCAGTCTTTAGGTACTGCTCCTTTTGGTCGCTTCCAAATAGGTGGGGATGGCTTAAGTAATGTTCGTGGTGGATTTACGGGGACAGATATTATTTCACTTAGAGGATATGAAGTGGAGGACTTAGAAAATAACTTGGTTAATGGTAATACGGTGGCAACACCAATTTTTAATAAATTTTCCCTAGAGCTTCGGTATCCAATTTCGACTAACCCGAATGCAACGTTCTACGGTTTAGCCTTTTTGGAGGCTGGTAATGCTTATCAATCGTTAAAAGATTATAACCCCTTCAATGTTAAGCGGTCGGCTGGCTTTGGGGTAAGAGCACACTTGCCAATGTTTGGAACTTTAGGTTTTGATTATGGTTTAGGATTTGATAAGTCAGGACCAAAGACTTGGCAGAATTTTGCCAAAATAAGTGTAATTTTAGGCTTTGAGCCTGAATAAGAAAATGGATGGAGGAATTCATAAGTAGTGGGGCAAAAATAAAGGGTACAACTTTATTTTTCTTTCACCTCTAATTATTTCTTAAAAATTAAGTACATACCTAGATTCAAAGACTTATATAGAAAATTCATCGATTTAAACCCTTGTTATGAAAAAAATCTTACCTATTTATTTTTTGCTTTTTGCTTTTTTGGGACACAGCCAGAATTTTCCAGATGAAATGAGACTTTCCTCAGATGGCACTCAACTTCAATTGGGAGGGCAATTGACTACTGGTTTGTATAATGAAAGTAAAATTCGAATCATCGAATTAACTTTTCCAAATGATAATTTTTGGGCAGAAATAACGGCTGCTGCAGACAATGATGTCATGGCGTCAGTGGTAATTGATGGAGAAGCATTCGATAGTGTAGGGGTACGTTTTAAAGGCGCTACTTCTGATTTTAGAAATGATTCTGAAAAGAAATCCTTCAATATTTCCATGAATGCCTTTATTGACAAACAAGATGTTAGAGGCTATGAAACCTTAAACCTGAATGGAAACTACGAAGACCCTTCCTCTATTCGAGAAATTTTATTTAATCATATAGGTAGATATTATACGCCTGCCTTAAAGACCAATTTTGCTCAATTATATATTAATGGAACCTATTGGGGACCTTACGAAAACGTTCAGCAACTTGATGGAGAATATACCAGAGAATGGTTCATGAGTAATGATGGAACTAGATGGCGTGCAGAACAAGAAGGAGCGGCAGTAGGTGGTGGTGGCGGTCAAGGCGGTGGTCCAGGTGGTGGTCCAGGCGGCGGTGGTCCAGGTGGTGGTGGTGGCGGTCAATTTGGACAAGGTATGTCAACACTCAATTTTTTGGGTGCTGACACCGAATACATTGATAATTATGCGCTTAAAAAAACTGAAAAAGAGAATCCATGGATAGATTTAGCCAATGGAACAGAGCAACTAAATACATTACCTACAGATAATGATTTGTATGATAATTTAAAGGATTATTTAGATATTGATAAGTCCCTTTGGTTTTTGATACATGAAAACTTATTTACAGATTCTGATGGGTATATCAATAAAGGCGGTTCAGATTATTATGTGATGTGGGAGGCAGAAACAGGCCGTTTAATTCCTTTAGAATATGATGGTAACAGTGTTATGCAATTTTCGCAAACCACGGTTTGGGACCCTTTTTATAAGGAAAATGAAGTTGATTTTCCTTTAATGAATCGACTTTTTGCAAGTGATGATTTAAGACAAAGATATTTAGCGCATTATAGAGTTGTTTTAGAAGATTATTTTACGCCAGAATATATGGATGCATTGATTGATGGCTATGCGGAACAAATTCGGGAATCTATCCAAAATGATACCAAGCGAATCACTGAACCTGCGGAATTTGAGGCGGAAATTATCAACTTAAAAAACCACGTTAGAGCGAGAAGAGATTTCCTTTTGAGCAATTCAGAAATGAATGTTCAAGGTGCAACTATTTCTAATGTTTCGACCGTAGCTACTGCACCAAATACTGGTGAGCCTATTGAAATATCTGCGACGATTGATGCTGGTACAGCTGTAGAAAAGGTACGTTTATATTATGGGGAAGGTTTAGTCGGTACCTTTGATAGAGTTGATATGACGCCTAATGCTGATGGGACCTATGCTGCTACAATTCCTGGGTTCTCTGCGGGTAGTTATGTTCGATATTACTTAGAAGCAATTGCAGACAATGTGGCGAAAACAGCAACCTATTCACCAAGAGGGGCAGAGCATGATGTATTTGTTTATCGAGTTAATTTAGGGGAAACTATTGATAGTGAGGTGGTTATCAATGAATTTATGGCTTCTAATGATGTGACAGTGGCTGACCAAGACGAAGAATTTGACGATTGGATAGAATTGTATAATACGACTAACGCCGCCATTGATTTAACGGGCTATTTCCTATCTGATAATGCCGAAAATTTAGACAAATATGATATTCCTGACGGAACAATGATTCCTGCTAATGGCTATTTAATTGTTTGGGCAGACGAAGATGGGATGCAAGAAGGCTTACATGCTAATTTTAAATTATCTGCTTCTGGTGAAGAATTATTTTTAGTCAATCCTGATACCGTAGTTATTGATGAAATAACTTTTGGGGAACAACAAACCGATGTTTCCTATGCTAGAACACCTAATGGTACGGGAGATTTTGCTTTCAAGACGGCAACATTTGGGACGAATAATGATGGTGGGACAACTAGTTTGGAGGACGTAGAATTCAGTACTGCTGCCTTAGCTATTTATCCGAATCCTACAAGTGATAATTTTGTACTTGAATTAGAAGATAAAACGATTCAAGAGTTAACTATCGAAATTTTTGATGTGTATGGTCGATTAGTTTTTCAACAAAAAGGGCATACAACTCAGCAGCAAATTAATACCGCTTCTTTGGCAGAAGGACTTTATTTTGTGGTGGTGAATCAAAGGATAGGAGAGAAGTTGATGATAGTGAGATAGATTTCTAGATGGAAATTTGGGCCTAAAATCATAAATCATAAATTTTACATCATACATCATAAATCCGCCTGACTGGAACGGGCAGGTCTGTTTAATAAACATAATTAGATGGATTTATGATGTATGAATTCTGATGCCTGCCTGTCCGGTAGGTGTGGTTTACCCACATCTTGTTTAATTAGAATAAAAGATTCTAATTTTAATAATAGGTTTTAAATTAGTAGGATGTTCTCTCCCGCTCTGAGTTGGCTTTTGTTGGGAACAAAAAAGCATAGCAAAAAGAGTCGGAGGTTGGAAAAAGCTAAATTTAGTAAAATTCCACCCCTCTCCCGATAGCTATCGGGACCGCCAGCGGGGAAGATTACACCTTGCAAGTCAAAGAAATAGTGTAAAATTTAATCAGAATTCTCTATTTAAAACTTATGGGTAAACTACACCTGTCCGGTAGGCAGGTATGATGTATGATTTTTTTTCAAAAAAGAGTGAACAGACAATATTTAGGAAAACACCCGATACTCCCGCAGCAACCAAATAATCACCAAAAATGCAATAAATGCCCCAATCATCAAACCAATCTTAATATAAGAAATCGGTTTTTGTCCTCCAGCTTTTCCAGTCTGACCATTAATCGTAAAATGATAGGTTTTGCCCATATATTCATAAGAGGCAATCCATATTGGAAGGATAATATGTTTAAAAGTTAAATTACTTTTGGTGCTGTTGATATGTAAATTTCGTTGTTCCTCTCCGCCTAATTGTGCGGAGCACATATTCCGAATTTTACCATCCATTATCATTTCTGCTTGGTGGTAGCCTTTTTCTACATCTACACTATATACTTCCGCTTCCCAATTTGACAAAAGTCTCGGGTCAAAATTGACCACTTCATTGGTATTGAACGGTAAAATTTTATTCATGTGCCGTTGAGACAGTCCTCCGGAAGCCACTACTTGAATATCATCGAAAAAATGACTTAAATGACCAGAACCACTCCGCCATTGTATTTGCTGTTGTTGTGCTTGCATTCGCCCCCCTCTTCGCATTTGTGGTGTACGATTGACAATAGTTCCTGCTTGTCCACTCCACTTTGACTCTGTTTGTGCATCATAGGTCCAAAATGGAATGTAAATACCATGCAAACTGTCCATTTTGGCTAATCGTTTCAATTTACTTGGATGAAAAGCACCTTGCTTTATCCATTTTTGAAATGATTTTTCAGCTTCTGACCTTGACACATAAAACGGAATAATACCTTGGGGTTGGAAATATTGATGTTCAAATGCTTGAGTGTTGACCTTGATTGAGCCACAAAACCCGCAACTTATCTTTACTTTCTCAGCATCGACCATAAATTTTGCTCCACAATTCTGGCAGTCAATTACTTTCTTTCCTTGTTTTTCTGGTATATAGGTTGGGGCTTCTGTAATCGCATCTTCTAAACATTGCTCAATTACCTCATCATTCGACTTATCAACATCTTCCTTATAACCACAATGGTCACAGGCAATCTTTTTATGCTCCGCAGAATAGCGTAGTTGTGAACCACAAGAAGGACAAGGTAGATAATGTGCTTGGACGGGTGCTTGTGTCTCGATATTTTCTGGCATATAGTTTTATTATATTGAACAAGACTATTTTACTCCTTCTGTTTTATATTGTTCTGTAAAATTAGGTTTAAAAGTGGTCTTAGGGTACCTTATTTATTTCCTTCTCCTTTAATTTATACTGGATAAGGACCATCCTTAAATTCTTCAGCATGATACCCTTTTGCTCCTATTTTAATCGCTAAAGGACTACGATAATCTATTCCTTTGTCCAAACAAGCTAATACCCAAGCAAAATCATATTTAGGTTGCCATCCCAACTCCTTTCTTGCTTTTTCATTGACGTATACTCGACCAATGGTAAGAAACATTTTCCATTTTCTGTTGGTGTAAGTTATAGAAAAATTAGAATAATTGGATTTTACAATTTTTGGTGCATTTGAATTTAATGCTACTAAATCTTTTTGTGTAAATGGTGTAGTAGCACTGATTATGTATTTGTCGAACCCAATACTCGGAGCTTTTTCAATCGCTAATAAGTGAGCATCGACTACATCTTGAATATCTGCTCTTCGATAAAGTAGTTCATTGGCTTTGATATTGGCATCTTCATAAGTTGTTCGTAGGAGTTTGTCATCATCTGCTTCTGCAAAGAAACGAGAGGTGCGTAATATTAAACAGGGTAGTTGATGATTTCGATGAAATAGTTGACAAAGATTCTCTGCGGCTATTTTAGTGATACCATAGATGTTTTTAGGAATAGGAACTAGGTTTTCTGTTACCCAAACTGCACCTCCTTTGGCTGTTGGTCGCATCGCATCTCCAAATACGCTGGTCGTGCTAGTGAAAATAAATGCTTTTATATTTAAATGCACCGCAGATTCTAAAAGATTTAATGTTCCTGTAATATTGGTGGCTATAAAATCTTGTTTGGTATGCGTAACGATATGGGGCTTGTGTAAGGTAGCGGTATGTAAGACTATGTCAACTCCCTTCATCGCATCTTGAACAAATTTTTTATCTGCTAAATCCCCAACTTTATTCGTGAATTTTCCCGCTTTAATATCTATTCCAACGAATTGATGATTTTTTTTGGCCAACTCGATAGCTAAGGCTGTCCCTAAATGTCCGCTACTACCTGTAATTAGAATCTTCATTTTTTAAACTTAAAATAGACTTGATTCAAGAAGAAAAACCTAAATTTACTAAAATTGATTCATTTTTAATGATTTTATTATACCTAGTAGGTGTCGATGAATTCATCTGGCAAGCTCCGATTTAAAAAAGGCTTTGAAAGCCAAACTAGACCATCAATTGTCTAAATATGAGAAAACTAAAAAATATTAACCTCGATGAACTCATTGAAGCGGGTATTATCAATGAAACAGTAGCGAATAAAATAGTTGCTTATCAAGCCAAACAAACAGCGGCACAGCCGAATAGACTCGGTATCATATTAAGTGTATTAGGTGCTGCTTTAGTAGGTTTGGGCATTATGTTGATTGTTGCCCATAATTGGGATAACTTCAATCGGCCTACTAAAACTTTCCTCGCTTTTCTTCCAATGATTATTGGACAAATTGCTTGCGCCTATACTTTTTTTAAACGTAAAGACAATGCTTCTTGGAGAGAAGGCTCAGCTACCTTTTTGTTTTTTGCAGTCGGTGCTTGTCTTGGTATGATTAGTCAAATCTATAACTTAGACGGAGAATTAGGTGGCTTTTTATTGACTTGGATGATTTTAATGTTACCCATTGTTTATGTCTTAAAATCTTCTATCGTTTCGATATTATACATCGGTGGGATTACTTGGTATGCAAGTAATTGTGGGTACGTCAATAATCATAAACCTTATCTTTATTGGGGACTTTTAGCTACTATAATTCCACATTATTATCAACTGTATCAATCTAAACCTAATGGTAATATTTTCAATTACCATTCTTGGGCGATTGCACTTTCTGTTTTATTTATCCTTGGCACTTGGGCCAATGAAGCTATTATATTGATGTGGATTGCTTATGTAAGTTTATTAGGCGTATATTTCTTGATTGGTAGTCTACCATTTTTTAGTAATAAACGAAGTATAAATAATCCATTTTTATTGCTGGGTTTATTTGGAACAATTGGTTTATTTCTAGCTTTTACTTTTTTCTTTTTTTGGGAAGAAATTGTACAAGAAAAAATGTACCTAACTTCCATTTATTTACACCAAGAATTTTGGATAGCTATTTTATTGACTGCTCTAGGACTTTATCTTTTTGTCAGACAAAGACCAGCCGAAGGCTTTAAGCTAGTATCCCCGGTTCCATTAGGGTTTATGTTTTTTTTACTCGTTTTTTTATTAGGTTATAATAATCCGATTATCGGTATGGTCTTGAGTAATCTTTTTATTTTAGGGGTGGGTATCTTCTACATTTACAGAGGGAATAAACTCAATCAACTAGGCATTTTAAATTTGGGATTGTTGACCCTTGCTGCTTTAATAATCTGTCGATTTTTTGACCTAGAACTAAGCTTTGTCACTAGAGGTATTTTGTTTGTTTTGGTGGGTATTGGCTTTTTTATAGCGAATTATCAGTTGATACAGAAGCGTAAATTGTAAATTATTTTTTAGACCACTTTTCCCAGTTCGGTGAACCTTCTCGCCAGAGTGGTTGCGCCTGTATTTTAGGTGCATTCATTGGATAATTCACATACCAAGTTGTTGCATTATACCTTGTATTATTCCCAACGATAGAATCTTGTAAATAGTCCGTCATTAGGCTTGTTGAAAAGCCATTAGTGCCTGCCATCTTCAGCCATTTATTATTAGTCCTAAAATTAATTTTTAAAGAATCACTGTCTACTGCTGGACGTTGCCCAATAATAGGTTTGATTTGTGCAAAAACTTCTTTTCCTTCAAAAATGGTTAAAAAAGTTGCGTCCGCAACGTGTTCTATACGATTGCTGCCCCAGCCAATTCTGACTGGATATCCTAATCGGACTGCATCTATTAGCATTTCTTTATTTCCGGATACTATTTTCCCTTCTGCATCATTTTTTAAGACTAATTGCCAACCGCTTTGAACCGTTGGTGGAGATTGGCAACCTAATAATAATATTGCAGATAGGATAAAAAATCTAATCATGATTTTGGGTGGTTTTAAATAATTAGGTTTAACAAAGATTTAGATATTAAAAGTTTTAAGAATTATCAACTTTTGTTTAATGTGTTTATTAAATTTTCAAATCAAAACTTATGAGCTAACTGTTGGCATTCTTTATTTTTGCCAACGGATAATTGCCAACGGATATTAGATAGCATAAACGTATTTTATTATCTTAACTATCAATGCAATATTTGATAATCTACTAAATTGTAAATGTTTAAATATCTAACTATTATTAAAGAAATAAAAAAGAATTTTGTTAATGAAAATCAAAAGGAATAAGATATCCTTATTTTTGCTTAAAAAAGAACAATGAGTATTGCAATTCTCACGAACCATAAGGAATCTTCGACTTGGAAAAACGCTTTACAAGCAAAACTACCCGATACAAAAATCAATATTTTTAATGAATCCAAGGATGCCGAAAATGCGGATTTTCTTGTTTGTTGGAAACCAGAAAAAGACCAGTTAAATGCTTTTCCTAATTTAAAAGTTATCCAATCTTTGGGGGCAGGAGTTGACCATATCTTTGATACCAATAAAATTGGCAAAGGGGTAAAAGTCGTGCGAATTATCGATGAGCGACTGACGGTGGATATGTGGGAATACACTCTTGCCGCTACCCTGAATCATATGAAGGATTTTGCTAAATATAATCGACAAGAAAGCTACCAATATTGGCGACAACATACCTATAAAATCATTCCTGAGACAACGGTTTCTATTATGGGCTTGGGGCAAATCGGCGGCTATGTCGCCAAGCAATTTGCAAAACTTGGTTTTAAGACTCAAGGCTGGTCTAATTCGCCTAAAAAGATTAGAAAAGTCAAAAGTTTTGTAGGGGAAAAACAATTGCCTAAATTTTTGAAAAATACCGATGTTTTAATTAATATTCTTCCTTTAACGGCTGCTACTACAGGTATTCTAAACCAACAATTATTAAGTCAATTGCCAAAAGGTGCTTACTTAATCAGTGTGGGAAGAGGTGGCCATTTAGTAGAAGGAGACTTGATTCCGCTCATTGATAGTGACCATTTAGCAGGAGCTACTTTAGACGTTTTTCATACAGAGCCTTTGCCTCATAAACATCCTTTTTGGAGACATTCTAAAGTCCAAGTGACGCCACATGTGGCTAGTTTGACGAATGTGGAGAGTGCGGTGAATCAGGTGGTTGAAAACTATCAACGAATGAAGCGTGGTGAGAAATTACTAAATGAAGTTTCTTCGGAAAAAGGGTACTAATCAGCAATACCCAACAACAATTTTAATTTCCTTTTTCTTTAGTTGTTGGCTTTTGGATAGGTTTCTCCTCTTTTGGTGTGTTCCCTCCACTTCCTACTCCTGGTGGTTTTCCTCCAATTCTTCCGCCAGGCAGTTTTGCCCCGCTACCTACTCCGGGCGGCCTTCCTCCTCCAGGTGGTGGTTCTAAATTGGTGGAAGGCGCAGTACTACTTCTGCCTCTAGTCATGACCAAGGTTTTGTCCCGTAAATCTTCGACTGATTTAGGACGAATGATGAAATCCCAACTAAAACCATCTAATTTTGGCTGGTCATCGAGTAGCTGTTTCATTGGGGTAATTTCAGAACTCGGTTGTTTGAAAAACTTAATGCGGTCTACGTTTTCTGCTTTAAAATAAATTAACATTTCACTGCATATCGTTTTGGTCGCACCAATATAAGCTTCTTCCTCATCCAAGGCATAATAAATAGCTTCCGCATTACCGGTAACTTTTACCCTATCTAATTGATTATTAACGAAGTAGGCAATAATATTTTTACCTTTTATTTGATTGAAAAATTTCAAGTCGGGAGTTGTAACTATGAAAGCATTATTATGTAAATAGATTCGGTCAATCCCTCCACCTTTCATTTGAATAAAAATAGAGTCTCCTTTAAATTGAGAAGTATCTGACCATAAAACAGGGTCTTTGAATAACTTAAATAAAGAGTCTTTGGTGATGAAAGCCATTGAATCTGCTACTGCCTGTAAGCCTTTCTTATAAATACGAACATCTTCGAATGCTTCTAATAATCGAGTACTATCCACTTCGCCATCCTGAGCTGAAATTAAAGTATCAGAAGCTAAAAACAGGGTGTCGGAATTTATTATGGTGAGTAATGGTCTTCCACCAGTTGCTTTGATGTAGCCACTTGCTTTATTGTATTTGGCGACTTCTGCGTTGATAGAAATATTTTCTACGGTATCCTGCCAAAACACATCTCCTTCAGCTAAACCTAATCCTGTTTCATCATCAAAATCTAATGCGTTAGCTACCAAAATTTGTTTATCATCTACTACTTGGGAGCGTCCAGAAGTTTTGAATGATTCTGTTGCTGAATTATATTTAATGTCTTCGGTTGTTTTTACCACTTGGGTGGAATCTCTGAAAAAGGCATTGCCTTCCAAAAAGATATCTTCTGTACCTTCATCATAGCGAATGACATCTGCGGTAGCTAATTTATCATTTTCTACAAATTTGGCGTCGCCTTCCAATCTAATTTCTTTCATGGACCCATCGTAGGTAATCATTTCGGCAGTCGCTTTTTGTTCTCCCTTGACGTATTGTGCATTCTTTGTAAACTCTGCTAATTTGGTGTCCATATCGTAAAAACCTTCCTCACAATAGATTAAATTACTGTCTTGGTTGATAAGTGTTGGTCCTAAAAAGGTAACAACTTGGGTCTCCGAATTATATAGTAAAGTATCCGCACGTAGGGTAAAAGTAGAGTCATAAACAGTGATGCTGTCTTTGAAAAACATTTCATCCGTTTGTACAAAAAAAGTACCTCGTTTACTGACCAATTTTGTATCTCCTTGGGTTATTAATGCGCCTGTAACATAGCGGGCTATTTTAGGGTCTAATTCGTAATTTAAGTAACTGGTAAACAATTGTTTATTATTACTTTCCATTACCACATTGCCAAATAAATCAGCTATTTTGGTTTCTCCACGGTAAACTAAAGAGTCAGAGAATACCTTTAAGGAATCATTCTGTTGAATGGCTACATTTCCATAAGCGATAATGTTATTCCCTTGTTTAAATGCGGTATCACAATACATCAAAACACTGTCCTGCTGCAACTCCACATTGCCCGATAATTTGGTGGTCCTGTTATCTAAAGAATCAGTTTCATTTTCCAATAAATCGGAATAGATAATTCTGATTTCTTTTTTACCTGTGGTGTCGTTTTCTGTTACGATGACCTTAGCTTGAGCGGAGGCAGATGCGATTGGAAGTAATAAGAAAATAAGGAAATAGAATATCCCTTTAACTCCTTTTGAAGGGGACGAGAACTTCGAACAGAAGTCAAATTTTAGGATATTTATTAGATTAGTCAATCTTAGCTGTATAGTTTTAGTAGTATAATTTTAAAACGTAAAGAAAATGGATTCTATTGGCTTTACCAACGTTAATGATAGGTTATTAATAATTCAAAGAGCGGACAATTGGTAGAACATGCTTCAGCCTGTTCTGTTGGGCGACCTTTAGGTCGGTTTTGACTAACAAGGTCTAAAGACCTTTTAACCTGACAGGCTAAAGCATGTACTACCTGTTTTTACGTTTTTCGAAATTGGGTTAATTGGTGCTTTTGCACAAACCATTCAATATGGTCGGTAATAACTTCCAATAACTTTTCATAACTTTTAATAACCCTATTTCCTCCTTATCTTTGACCAAAATAAAATTATGTCTTACCCAATTACAAAAGCAGCGGTTGTCCAAGCTTCACCGGTTCTCTTTGATGTAAAAGCGACTCTTGCCAAAATGGAAAAGTTGGTAAAGGAAGCAGCTAAAAACGGTGCCAAATTAGTGCTATTCCCCGAGACTTTTGTGTCCTGTTATCCAAGAGGGTTGAGTTTTGGAACGGTAGTCGGTAGTCGAAGCGAGGAAGGTAGAGCGACATGGCTGCGCTATTGGGAAAGTGCTATTGAAGTGTTTAGTAAAGAATCGGCTGCTATTGGCAAGATTGCTGCAAAATATAAGGTCTATTTAGTAACGGGTGTAACGGAGAAAACGAGACATGGAGGGACATTATATTGTACCACCTTGTATTATGACCCACAAGGACAGTTGGTTGGCAAACATCGAAAAATTAAACCGACTGCTGCGGAACGCATTATTTGGGGAGAAGGGGATGGCTCAGATTTAGATGTTTATGAAACGGAAATTGGTAAAATTGGCGGATTGACTTGCTGGGAAAATTATATGCCACAAGCTCGGATGCGTTTGTACGAGCAAGGTATAGAAATCTACTTAGCACCCACTGCTGATGGTCGGGAAGTTTGGACTTCGACTATGCGCCACATTGCTTTAGAAGGTCGTTGTTTTGTCTTGGGAAGTAATCAGTTTGTCACTAAAGACATGTATCCAAAGGATTTAATCGGTATAGAAGACCTTGATAACCAGCCTGATGTGATGTGTCGGGGTGGGAGTTTGATTGTTGGACCTTTAGGGCAAATTTTGGCTGGTCCACTTTATGATGAGGAAGGGATTTTGTATGCGGATTTGAATATGTCTGATGTGATTGGGGCTAAATTGGATTTTGATGTGATTGGGCATTACGGTATGAAATGATGAACGACCGATTCCGTAGGATGAATGTCTGGGAGACATTCAAGGGAGAGAACCGCAAAGCGGAAGGGAAGGCAAGGTTGTACTTTTGAGACATTCAAGGGAGAGAACCGCAAAGCGGAAGGGAGGGCAAGGTTGTACTTTTGAGGCGTTCTAGATTTTATTTGAAGAATATTAATTTATTACTTAGGAACGTGAAAAAAATAACTTATAATAGTTTGAGGTTTCTTTTTCCTTTATTCGGCGTTAAAAATACCTGCCTCTGTCGGCAGGCAGGCTCGCCATAGCTAGGCTATGTCTGCGTTTTTTGCCTTGACTAAAGAAAAAATAATTCCTCACCTTTGTTAAAACTTATTCTTTACATGTTCCTTAATAAACTTTCTATTTTTTGGCTTTGCCCTTTCCCTACAAAATCTAATCATTCAACTCCTCTATAAAATTAGATTATAGTTTTGAATTATAAGGTATAAATATATTTTTATTTCGATAGTCAAATTGCGCAATCGTTTGCGCAAACGATTGTTGTTAGTAAGTTTTTTTTGTATTTTACTGCCTTTTCTATCAAAATCATCTTTTCTCAATGGGCAGAATTACAATTAAAGACATTGCCAAATTATTGGAGGTAAATCCTTCGACGGTCTCTAGAGCCTTAAAAGACCATCCTGATATTGGGAA
>CALJVJ010000151.1 GCA_937974625.1 uncultured Saprospiraceae bacterium | reverse complement strand
ATTTGGGAATATCCCAACTACAAAATGGTCAACTTTGGAGAGGTTGGTAGGGGCTTTTAAATTACCTCTGTAATTATTTCCTGAGATATAGATTTTACTATGATTGTCAATTAGGATTTCTTCGATAGCAAGTCTTTCATTTTGAAAAGTAAAATTATAATCCTGTTGCTTTTCTATTGTTAAATTTTTATCGAAAATTTTAGTACTAATTTTTGCAGTTTCAGTAGGAGAATGAAAATTCCAACCGACCACTGCTAATTTAGAGGAATCAGGCGAAAGGTTGATGAAGTAGGGCACATAAACACTCGGAGGCGCAACGGTTTTTAAAAGAATTTCTGATTTTTTTAAAGTTAGGTCTGGTAGATTATATTCGTAGTATAATAAATGATTTTTTCTGTATCCAGGCTGATACAAAGAGCTACAGATGATGAGTTTATTCTGCCAAATAAAAAGCTTTTCTAAAGCAAAAAGCTCGTTGGTTCGAGAAGTTGGAATGCTTACCGAACTAATGGATTCATTATCTAAGTTAAAATAGGTGAAATTTAAAACAGTAGGGGCTTCTACACTGTCTGTTTTAAATAAAATAAATCCTTTATTTGGAACAGGAATGACTTCTTCTAGGTTTAATATTGGCTTATTGACTATTGAATTTTCGGTTTGCCCAAAAATATTCAATGGAAGTAATATTAAAGCCCAGTAATATAGTTTTAGTAAGTTCATAAGATGAAATTTTAAACCAAATTAACTATATCAACTAATTTGACGAGTTGGCAAAACGAACTATCATTTATAGCTTATTCCTTGAGTTGTATTTTCTTTAATAAGATTTTTCCTGCTTTTGAAAAATCACCTGCTGCTACTACCACTACCTTTTGATTAGAGATACTTTGGCAAAATGAAGGAACAAAGAAATAATCTTTTTGTATCAGGCTTTCTAGCTTTGTACGCTCAGCTATACCTGTTCCTAAAGATAGTTTGGCTATTGTTGGTTTGGCTTCAATAGCAGAGCGGATGCTTTTATATTTTTTGTTTCCGCTTTCATAATTTTGATAGTTGTCATTAAAAATAAAGTACAATTTATCTTTTCTTTCTATCAGAGAGAAGGAGGCTAAATTTTCCTTCATACGGAATATATTTTGGGACTTTGGAATCCGACTTAACCATTCGACTTGACCTGTTTTACTTAATTTAATAGCTAGAATATCATTTAAATGGTCTGCTTTAAATCGATTTTCGCCAATGACAACATAACCATCCTCCTTACTAATAAAATGATTCAGGTCA
This sequence comes from uncultured Saprospiraceae bacterium, assembly GCA_937974625.1. Taxonomy (GTDB): domain Bacteria; phylum Bacteroidota; class Bacteroidia; order Chitinophagales; family Saprospiraceae; genus JAFMDF01. Next base: position 12,402 of record CALJVJ010000151.1, on the reverse strand, counting down.
TAGTCTAAGAATTTATGATTGGGTGGTTTAATCGTTGGTAGATTTTTATGGTATGCTTCTTTGAAATCAATCAATTCTATTGCTTCCGTTACCATATTTTGGGTATCGGGAGTGATACTTATAAAACCAATACCAGTTTTAGTGCCTTGAGACCAAAACCCAGTCCCAACCAACGTTTGTTCTTTGTTTATTTTATAGACAATCTGATTAAAATGATACTTTTCTTTTTTGATGGAATAGAATTTTTGCTGGCTATTGGGAAGTAATTCAACTACAAAGTAGTCCAATCGATTTTTATAAGAAATAAACTCCAAATCACCTTTGTAATTATTCCCTGTAATGTAGATTTTATTATTGTTATCTATAAAAATTTCATCAATTGCAATTCGTTGATTTTCATAATCAAAGGAATAGTTATCAGTTCTTATTTCGTTTAAATTTTTATCGAAAATTTTGGTTTTAACGCTGGCTTTTCCCTCAGGATTTTTATAATTCCATCCAAGTATCGCCAATTTGGAAGAATCTGGTGAAATAGAGACAAAGTAAGGCACAAGTACGTTGGGTGGAGCAATCGTTTTTAGAAGAATTTCCGATTTAACTAATTTTAAATCGGGCAGACTATAAGCATAGTATAATAGATGATTTTGCTTATATCCAGGTTGATAAAGAGCGCTGCAAATGATGAGTTGATTATTCCAAATAAATAACCGCTCTATCGCAAATAACTCATTGGTGCGTGTTGTTGGAATTTTTGTATTACTAACTAATTCTCCTTCAATGTTATAATAGGAAAAATCTAAAATGGTAGGCGCTGCTACATCATCTGTTTTGAATAAAATAAATCCATTGTTGGGTACCGGAATTACTTCTTCTAAACTTATTACTTTTTCCTTTCTTGGTAATTTGTTTTTTTTGCTAGGATTATAAGCTGGTAGGCCAATAGTAGGTAGTGGAGGGCCATTTTCTTGACCAAAAATAAGCGTGGGAATAAAAATTAGGACCAACCAAAAAAGTTTTGATGATTTCATTTGACGATTTTTTATTTTCAAACTTCTATTTCCCCTTCGTACACATAGGTAGCAGGTCCACACAACCAAATATCTTCAAAAGAATGCCCATTTTGATTGAACCGAACTTTTAAATTTCCGCCTTCTGCTTTTGCTGGAATTCCTCCATTTTGGAGTAGGGTAGCGGCCTTTCCAGGATGCTCTAAGGCATAAGAAATTGCTGCTGCGGTTACACCAGTTCCACATGCCAAAGTTTCATCCTCTACGCCTCTTTCAAAGGTCCGAATATGAAAGCCTTCGGCTATTGGTTCTATGAAATTAACATTAATGCCATCTTGTTTGTAGGTGGTATTGTTTCTGATAGCTCCGCCTTCTTTAAAAACGTCCATACCGCTTACTGCTTCGACAAATTTGATGTAATGGGGAGAACCAGTATTTAATACGTAATGGTCTGAATTACAGGTTATTGAGTTAACATCATTCATTTTTAATTCTACCCAATTTCCAGCTGCATTAATTGTCGCTTCATGTCCGCCATCTATTGCTAGAAAGGAACAGCTTTCTTTTATTATGCCTAGTTGTTTGGCGAAAGCGACTGTACATCTACCACCATTTCCACATAGGGAACCTTCTGTCCCATCTGCATTAAAATAGACCATTTCAAAATCGAAATTGGGATGGTTTTGTAATAAAATCAAACCGTCTCCACCGATACCAAATCTTCTGTCACAGAGTCGATTGATAATTTTTGTATCAGTCCTTGTTAAATAGGTCGTTGCTCGATTATCAACCATGACAAAATCATTGCCTGCACCTTGGTATTTATAAAATGGAATCATTAGTCTTATAAATTGAATGATAGTATAGTTGCAAATATAACTGACTGGAAACGGAAAAAGTTTTTTGTCAAATCATAATATTAATTTTTTGTAATTAAAAATTACTCATTTAAAATTATCTCACTATTTAATTATTATTTACTTTTTGTTCTTAAAATAAGAAAATTTATTATCTCAAGGAGTCAAATGGAACTATTCCTCCAATAATTTTGCTATTACCATAACAACGTACACTAAATAGGTTAATTTTTCGACAATTCTATATAAAATATGGATAATCAAAAGAAATGTAAATAAATATTACTTAACTTAAAGTCGTTGCCTAATTTTTATTTTTTAGAAAAGATTTAATCCAAATTTTTAAAACAAGAACATATGAACATGGAATGGAGGCGTTTAAATGGACAAAAGATTGAATTACCTATTTTGGAAGTGGTCGAAAAGACCCTTATTCGAGAATCTGAAGCAGGCCATAAATTGAAGGTTTGTATCGGGACAGATTCTCAAGTTAGAGGAAAAATTGTTGAATTTGCCACTGTCATCGTTTTTCTTAGAGAAAAGAAAGGTGGTTTCATGTACATTAGCAATTATAAATACGAAAAAAAAATGTCCATCAAAGAACGGATGATTTTAGAAGTTTCTCAATCTGTTCAAATAGCTTATAAACTATGTGATTTATTGGATTTATACGATATTGAATTAGAAGTACATGCAGACATTAATACGGACCCCAATTTCCAATCCAATGCGGCATTGAAAGAAGCAATGGGTTATATATTAGGAATGGGTTTTGTGTTTAAAGCGAAGCCACATGCTTTTGCGAGTTCTTCTTGTGCGGATAAGGTGGTATAATACTAATTGGTTATTGATACGTATTAGGGTTACTTTTGTAATCTTAGTTTTCAATAACCAATTATTTACTTTATGAACTACCTCGCCCACCTTTTTCTTTCTTGTCATGACGATGACTTGATGATTGGTAATTTTATTGCTGATTCCATTAGGAATAAAGAGGTGGCTGAGTATTCTGAACGCATACAACAAGGGGTTTTTCTTCATAGACAAATCGACTCCTTTACGGATAATCACCCGATTGTTCGACAATCTACCAAACGCTTGCACCCACACCATCACAAATATGCTCCAGTCGTTATTGATGTTTTTTTTGATAATTTACTAGCCAATAATTGGCATTTATACACTGCGGAATCTTTACCCGATTTTTCTAAAAGAATGTACCAGGTTCTAACTGAGCGAAAAGGAGATTTACCTTTGAAAATGCAAAAGTATGTTCCCAATATGATTGCCAATGATTGGCTCCAAAAATATGGAACTACTGAAGGCCTTCAATACACCTTCGAGCGTATGGATAAACGGACTAAGTTTAAGTCTAACTTTGTGAATGCGGTAAGTCATTTGCAGGCGGATTATGACTTGTATGAAAAAGAATTTAATCAGTTTTTTCCTGATGTTATTCATATGGCCAATGAATTTTGTGGGTGTTGAGGTCGTAACGCGGATTGTTAATCCGCTTTAATTAGATTGCAAATTAACAATCTGAGTTACTTCTCTCGAACCTTAAATTAATTTATAGAAAAAGGAAGTATTGAAAGCATTAATCAATAAAATAAAAAGTAATCAAGATTTAAGCCTCGAAGCAGAAGCATACCTTTATGCTATTTCTGAGAAAAAGACCTTTTCTAAAGGGACTGTCTTAATCAAACAAGGACAAGCAACGGTCAATAAAATATTTTTTGTATTAGATGGTTGTCTAAGGTCCTATTGTGTTGACAAGAACGGCAAAGAGCATACCTTGCAATTTGGAATTAAGGATTGGTGGATTAGCGATTATATTGCTATTCATAATAATGAATCTGCAACGCTAGCGATAGAATGCCTCAAAGAATCTACGGTCATTGTATTTAACGCCAAAAAACTGAATAATATATTTACCCAATTTCCAGAATACGAACCCTTTCTAAGAAATCTTTTAGAAAGACATGTGGTTAGTTTACACCAACGGATTTTGAATCAATTACAATTGACTGCATCAGAACGCTACGATTTATTTTTAAAGCAATATCCTGATATTGAACAGTTTACGCGAAATTACCACATCGCTTCCTATTTAGGGGTCACACAAGAAAGCTTAAGTCGAATTAGAGTTGAAAAAATTAAAAAATAATTTCTTACCATAGGTCAATTTTTTCCTTATAACAAGCATTTACTTTTGCATTAGGGAATAGGAAAAATATAACCTACCCATCTTGCGGCTTTATTTTGTCCTCCTTCGGCGTTACAAAAATACTCATTACCCAAAGGGGTAACTCCGTTTTTTGCGCCTTGAATAAGAACAAACTAAAACCACCATTTTGGGTACCTTATTTATTTCCTACTCCCTTATAATTTAGACATGCTCTAAAATTTTATAATTCAAAAGTTCATCAAAATGAAAAAAATACTAATTGGTCTAGCAGTTTTTCTGTTACTTGCCTTTATTACATTTTACTTTACATCCAGACCAACAGCTACGGAAGATGGTGCATTTAGTCCATCTCCATTAGCTATAAAATTGGCCACTTCTTCTACCACCGATTATGATAATACGGTTTTTGAAAATCCACATACAGGAAATAAGAAAGTATTAATGGTTTGTACAGAAGAAAGAAACATGACAATGGCGAATGGTAAAAAGTTTTCTACTGGGAATCATCCTGTAGAAATGATATTACCAATGATACACCTGAAAAATGCTGGATTTGATATTGATATTGTGACACCAACTGGAAAACCAGTTAAAATAGAAATGTGGGCTATGCCAGAAGAAGATGAACATGTAATGGCATTATACGCTGAATATAAACAGCAATTTGAAAACCCTGGAAAGCTATCTGATTTTGTTCAGCATTCAATGAATGACAGCACCGAAACAGATTATTTAGCTGTTTATCTTCCTGGTGGACATGGTGCCATGTTAGGTTTACCTGAAAATAGAGATTTGAATAAATTAATCCATTGGTCTCACAAGAAAGACCTGCATATGCTGGCTATCTGCCATGGTCCGTCAGCATTGCTTGCTGCCAGTTTAGATGCCGATAAAGCGTCCTTTATTTATAACGGATACAAAATTGCAGCGTTTCCAGATGCTATTGATGAGCAAACACCAATGATTGGTTATATGCCTGGTCATATGCCTTGGAAATTCGGAGAGCGGTTAACCAACTTAGGTGTTACGATTATTAATCAAGAAGCTGATAATACTTGCCACATAGATAGAAAATTAATTACGGGAGCGAGTCCTCTTGCTGCCAACGAATTTGGAAAATTAGCTGCAAATGCGCTGCTTAAAGAAGTGAATAAATAAAATTAATAATAATAAATTAAAATGGAATTAATAGACAAATTAAAGTGGCGGTATGCCGCAAAAGCTATGAACGGACAAAAAGTGCCGCAAGATAAAGTGGATAATATTATAGAGGCAATATCCCTTGCGCCGACCTCAAGTGGATTACAACCTTTTGAGGTCTTTGTGATTACGAGTCAAGAAGTAAAAGAGCAGATTAGACCTATCGCATGGAATCAATCGGTGATAACGGATTGTTCTCATTTATTGGTTTTTGCTGCTTGGGATACCTATACTGCTGACCGAATTAACAAACAATTTGACTTAACCAATGAGATTAGAGGTTTTAAAAACGAAGGCTGGGAAAATTACCGCCAGATGTTACTAAACACTTATCCTCAAAAAGATGCCGAAGTAAATTTCAACCATGCAGCTAAGCAAGCTTATATTGCTTTTGGTCATGCGATTATTGCTGCGGCATTTGAAGGAGTAGATGCCACGCCAATCGAAGGTTTTGTCCCACCGAAATTAGATGAGATTTTAGGTTTAAAGGAAAAAGGATTAAGAAGTTGTGTTATTCTTACTTTAGGTTATAGACAAGCGGACAAAGATTGGTTAGTCAATCTTAAAAAAGTTAGAAAAAGTAAAGCGGATTTGGTGACGGAAATCGCGTAATTTTTTCTAAAACTTATCCGTTGTCTTTATTGAAAAAATCAGTCTTATAAAATAGAAGTAATCCATGTTATTAAATATCTGGGTTCTTTTTCTAACACGGATATTTTTTAACACGGATTTTTTTTTAGGCTTTTTTATTAATTCTCTTTTACCATATATTTAAACGATGATTAACTTACATACCTGTAAAAAACATTTTACCTTTGCGCCTGTTTTAATAAAACGAATAGATAAATTCCGTTTTCCATTTAATCAACCTAATTATAGTTTCAACTATGAAATTCAGAAAAGAGAAAGATAGTATCGGTTATATTGATGTGCCAGCAGATAAATATTGGGCAGCACAAACACAACGTTCTACTCAAAATTTTAAAATTGGTGGACAACGAATGCCAAAAGAAGTGATTCAAGCATTTGCTATTTTGAAAAAAGCTGCAGCAACTACCAATGCAGAATTAGGTGTTTTGCCTAAGAAAAAAGCCAAATTAATCGGTAAAGTTTGTGATGAAATTTTGAAAGGAGAATTAGATGACCAATTTCCTTTAGTCGTTTGGCAGACGGGGTCGGGTACACAGTCCAATATGAATGTCAATGAGGTGATTGCTAACCGTGGACATGTCGTGCAAGGCGGAAAATTGACCGACGAAAAGAAGTATTTACACCCGAATGATGATGTGAATAAATCGCAATCCTCTAACGATACTTTTCCAACTGCGATGCATATTTCGGCTTATAAGATGATTATGGAAGTGACGATTCCTGGATTGGAAGGATTAAGAGATACCTTAAATAAGAAATCAAAGAAATTTGCCAAGGTTGTTAAAATTGGTCGTACCCACTTTATGGATGCGACGCCAGTGACGGTAGGGCAAGAACTATCAGGCTATGTTTCTCAATTGGACCACGGTATTGCTGCTATCAAAAATACATTGAAGCACTTAGGGGAACTAGCATTGGGTGGTACGGCAGTTGGTACAGGTTTAAACACGCCTAAAGGCTATGATAAGTTAGTGGCAAAGCATATAGCTGATTTAACTGGATTGCCTTTTAAAACGGCTAAGAATAAGTTTGAGGCATTGGCAGCACACGATGCAATTGTAGAATCGCATGGCGCTCTAAAAACAGTAGCGGTGTCTTTGATGAAAATCGGAAACGATATTAGAATGTTAGCGTCAGGGCCACGTTCTGGTATTGGCGAATTGATTATTCCTGCGAATGAGCCAGGTTCTTCTATCATGCCTGGAAAAGTGAATCCTACCCAAGCAGAGGCTTTAACAATGGGCATGGCACAAGTATTAGGAAATGATGTTGCCATCAATATCGGTGGCGCAACAGGTCATTTTGAATTGAATGTCTTCAAACCAATGATGATTTTTAATTTCTTAATGTCTGCTCAATTAATTGGCGATGCAGCAAGAAGTTTCAATGATAATTGTGCAAAAGGTATTGAACCTAATAGAAAAAGAATTAAAGAACATCTAGATAATTCTTTAATGTTAGTGACTGCCTTGAATACTAAAATAGGGTATGATAAAGCAGGAGCTATTGCTAAAAAAGCGTATAAAGAAGATAAAACGTTAAAGCAAGCGGCAATTGAATTAGGCTACTTGACGGAAAAGGAGTTTAATGCATGGGTGAGACCTCAAGACATGATTGGCGGCTTGAAATAGCGTGAAAAATCATACATCATAGTTCATACATCAGAAATCATAAATCCATCTTATTATACAAATATGATGGATTTATGATGTATGATGTAAAATTTCTGAGTTATGATTTTTTCAAACCAATCCGCATGATTTTCGGAAACTTGTAATTTAAACGGTATATACGAAAATCCTAATTCCCAATCACCACCTTCTGATTCCCCAACAATTCTTTTTCTCTTCCATATACCATAAAAATATGAACGCCTGCTTCTAGATTTTCTCTATCCAAAATATGAAAATTTCCGCCAACTACCTTTTCGGTTCTGACTAATTGACCATAAGTATTAAAAACCCGTAGATAAGTAGCTTTTTCAAAGTCACTTAAATCTAATACCGTAAATTCCGAAAAAGGATTGGGGCTGATACTTAAGGTTGGCAAATGGGGGAGAAGGTTAAAAATGCCAACACTCGTTGGTTTTAGTTGAAAATTTATAGCCAGACTATCGCCCGGTTCTACTCGAATATCTTGGATAATAGATTCGTAGCCCTCTGCGGATACTTCCACTTTAAAACTACCGGGCAATGCACCAAATTTGTATACCCCACTTAAGTTTGGCGAAAGGAAAATATCCATTTTATGAATAAAGACGGTCGCATTTGGTAGGCGTTCTTGCGTGCTTTCATCAACTACTCCGGCATAAAATCGTCCTGCTTTAGCATTATTGAATGTCCAAACATATAAGCCATCTTCCCGATTACCACCAATAATTTTTCCAGATGGAAAATAAGGACAAGCCGACCATAAACCATTAAACCCACCACTTACTCCATCAAACGTATCGTAATAACCAACCTCCACTGGAACACTAGGGTCTTTTGTGTCGACCACTCTCAATCCTTCAGTATTATGAGAAAAGAACGTGTAATTCCCTCTGACATAAGGGTTATGGGTCAAGCTTTCGTTTTTTGCAGTGTAGGTAGCTACTTCATATAAATTGGAAAGGTCCTCAATATTCCAAATTCTAGCAGGAAGACCATCTTTTTCTAGGCTAATAATTAAATGTTTATCATCCTCTGTAGTCCATGCGCTGTGCGTATTTCCACCAGTCGTTTCTATTTGAGCAACTAGGGTAGGGTTCAGTTTATCAGATATATCTACAATGTCAATAGTACCTTCATAAAAAGCTGAAGCATACAAATAGTCGCCTTTTACATGGGCATCATGGATATAGTAGCCCGGTGAGTAGGTACTCACTTCTTTTGGATTAACAGGGTCTGTAGCATCCAAGATATTGACACCACAATTATTACAGGTACCCATGATGTATAAATAGGGAGCTTCACTATAAATATCACGTTGGATTATATGACCTCGAGTAAAAGTTTCCGTATAAGTTTTTGCTAAACTAATGCTATTAGGTAAGTCGGTTAAATCGATAATCTGCATACCTTCCCCTGTTCCTGAGCCTTCGGTAGTGACGTAGGCATATTTTCCCAGAACAGTAATTTCTCGCCAATTTGAAGAAGGTCCTGGAATAAATCCTAATTCTCTGATTGGTTGATTATCAATGCTATATACGGAGGTCCCCGTTTTTCCACCTAACAAGGCATATTCTTGTCTAGTTACTAAATCCACATATGCCCAGCTACCAGAATATCGAGCCTCTCCTCGGTTATATTGCCCGAATAAATTGACATTTTCACTGTCTTGTGCAAAGGTATAAAAGTGAATAAATACACTGAATACAAGTGTAAATAAGGGGAATTTCATGGATTAAAAATGTTGATAATTTATTGAGAGATTAATACGCTAAAAGCCAAAAAGCTATCCAAAACCGATTTTTTTCTTTCTTTTTCCTAGGTTTTGTTTTACGTCAGCCATTCTTATTGCAGTAACGGCAGCTTCTACTCCTTTATTGCCATATTTACCACCTGCACGGTCTAAGGCTTGTTGTTCTGTATTAGGTGTCAATAGGCCAAAAATAAATGGCTTTGCAGTAGCAATGCCTAAATTAGTTAATCCCATACCCACTGCATGATTGATATATTCATTATGCGTGGTTTCTCCTTTAATCACACATCCCAAACAGATAACTGCATCTACTTGATGCCTTTGGGCTAGCATCGCTGCACCTGTGGTTAGTTCGAATGCACCAGGTACTTGTACGGTGTGTATATTATCTTCCTTTGCACCGTGTTTAATTAGCGTATCATAGCAGCCTTCGTATAAGGCGTGCGTAATATGTTCGTTCCAATCGGCTACCACAATACCAAAAGATTTCTCTTCTATGTTAGGTAACTTGGATTCATCGTATTTTGATAAGTTTTTTAATGCGGATGCCATTGTTATGAGGTTTAGAGGTATAAAGGTTTAGAGGTATAAAGGTTTGACAGATGAGGCAGGACTTCTGTACCTTTGAACCCTTTTACCTCTATACCTTCAAATAAAAAAGGGATAGCCCCAATAAGTTCAGGAGTATCCCTTTGATGTAAAGATTAGTGCGAGTATTAGCCTTTCGCGCCTACTCTTGCGATATATTTATCAATATCCGTTCCTTCCTGAGAAGATGGATAATTGTTTTTAATTTTTTCAAAAGCAGATTTTGCTTCCGAATTTTGACCTTGCTTTTCATGCAATAAGCCAACTTTTTTCAAGTAATAAGCTGCTAAGACTTCGTTATCACCTGCGTTAGCTGCTTTTTTGTAGCTACTTAAGGCATTCGCAAAATCATTCTTTTCAGAATACGCATCTCCCATTGCACCATGCTTTGTGTATGCTAAGACAGTACCTTCTGGGTCAAATGTTCCTAAATATTCCAAGGCATAATCATACTGACCTAAGTTAAGGTAAGAGATTCCAGCATAGTATTCAGCAGTATTTGCTACAGCTGTACCACCAAACTCTTCGATGATATCTAAGAATCCCATGAATCCTCCACCTGGATTAGTCAATGCTAAGGCAAATGAATCTTTTTCAAACATCGCTTGAGCTTGAACCATTTGAGCCGCAGCATCATTTTCTTTAGGTGCTTGTACAAATTGTGTGTAAAAAATATACCCTCCAACCACTAAAACTAAAGCAGCTAAAGCTCCAATAATGTTCATTTGATTGGTTTCTAAAAAATCGGATGCGTTATCCTTTACATCTACTAAATCCACTAAAGTATCTTCGGATTGCTTCTGTTTTCTTCTTCTTGCCATGGCAGAATGTCTTTTATTTGAAATTTTAAAATTTAAATTGCTTCTTCTATAATTAATTAACTTTCTAAAAATCTTCCTAATTGCTTGTTTTTCAATTATTTATCGTCTTTTAGGAAAAAGATAATTAAAAATTTTTCGCAAAGATATATTTTTCAATGCAAAAAAAATAGGAGCGAAATTAATTACGCTCCTATTTTTTTAATGTTTCGACAATTTTAACTTATAAATTACTCCAAAAATGGATAATCTTCTTGTACATAATTGTCGGTGTATAATTCTGACACATCTGGGTATTTAGAATCTTCTGCAAATTTCACCGCCTCAGCGACTTCAGCATTCACTGCATTCTTAATATCCTTAATCGCTTCTGGGCTGACTTTATATTTAGTCATCAATATTTTCTCTGACGTTTTTATTGGGTCAATGTCTTTATATTGCTTGACTTCTTCTTTTGTTCGATATTTTGCAGGGTCAGAAACGGAGTGCCCTTTATATCTATAAGTTTTAATTTCTAAGAAATAAGGACCCTTTCCTGCTCGAATGTGTGCACTTGCTCTGGTAACTGCATCATGCACCGCCGCTGGGTCCATTCCATCTACAGATTCACTAGGCATGCTGTAAGATGCACCCATTTGAGATAATTCTACCACATTGGAAGTTCTACTTACAGACGTTCCCATGGCATATCCATTATTTTCAACGATATACAACACTGGAATATTCCAAGACATCGCCATATTCCAAGACTCATGCAAAGCTCCTTGACGAGAAGCTCCATCTCCAAACATGGTAACACAAAGATTATTGGTGCCTTTATACATTTCTGCAAAAGCAATACCTGTACCAATTGGAATTTGAGCACCTACGATTCCGTTTCCACCAAAATAATTATTTGCTTTATCAAAAAAGTGCATTGAGCCACCTTTCCCTTTTACGATTCCAGTTTCTTTGCCATACAATTCTGCCATTCCTGCTTTCATTGTTACCCCTCTTCCCAATGCAATACCGTGCTGACGGTAAGCGGTTACAATTGAATCTCCTTCAATCAAAGCAGATTCTAAACCAGCAGCAATCGCTTCTTGACCAATATAAACATGGCAAAAACCTCGAATTTTCTGAAGGCCATACATTTGAAGTGCTTTTTCTTCAAATTTTCTAATTCTCAACATTAAAGTAAACCATTCTAAATACTGTTCTTTAGTATAACTTGGTTTCTTTGCACGCTTGGTGGGCGTTTTTCTTTTGCTTGCTGTCGTACCGTTCTTTACTGCTTGCGCCATATAAATAAATGTTTATTAAATATTTTATTTTTCCACTAGCGAAAATTCGCAGGTTTTGTTAAATGTTTTCCTTAAAAGTATATATTTTTTTTCAATTATCCTCAACGAATTATCACATCTGTGACATATTCTTCTTCTAATCCACTATTGATTAAATCTATTATTTTGGTTTTACTGTACGCTAATTCTTGTCGTAAAGGTGCAGAAGAAATGCTGATATATAATTTCTTGCCTCTCAATTTTATTTCTTTGGTGTAACTTCCTATGGAAGGCCCCATCTGTAATAACCAAATTTCCTTTACCTTGTTCTGATACAGCTTTGATTTCCAATTGTTTTTGGCAATCAATTCTTTAATTACATCAGCAATAGGTTGGTCATTGTATTTTTTTATAAAAGCCAATTTTTTT
>CALJVJ010000150.1 GCA_937974625.1 uncultured Saprospiraceae bacterium | reverse complement strand
ATTCTCATTCGGACTATGCTGATTATTATCTCTATTGACAATTGGAACCGTCACCGCAGGAATCCCTAAAGACGTCACAAACGGTGCGATTGGAATCGAGCCTCCACTATTCCTAATCTTAATCGGTGTTTGCCCAAAAGCTTTAGTTAATGCCTTATCCAGCCAAATACCAACCGTTGAATCAAAATCTGTTCGATAAGCTAAATAAGAGGTCTCCGTACGCATAAAAACAATGCGGTTATATTTCATACGCTCTTCCTCTGTGGGTTCTTTATCTACCACATAATATCCTTGTGCTTGAATATGGCTTCGAATCAAACCCAATAACCAATCTGGGTCGCTTTCCATCACTAACCTCACATCTATTTCAGCAGTTGCCGTAGCTGGCACTATCGTCCGTGAACGTATGCCTACCCAACCTGACCGCATCCCTCTCACATTTAAAGATGGATATTGAATCGCTTCCTGGTAATTCGCCCCGACTTTATCAGGTGCAGCAATTCCTATGCTTTTTTGAATGACTTTTTCGTCATCTGGCACTTTCGCTAAAATTTCTTTGGTCGCTTCGTCTAAATGAATACCATCATAAAATCCTGGAATGGTTACCCGACCATCTGCATCTTTCATTGAAGCTATTAATTGTGCCAAGCGAACTGCTGGGTTCGGTGCATAGTTTCCATAATGCCCACTATGTTGGGGTACTCTTGGACCAAATACCGTTAAGGTAACTTCCGCTATTCCTCTTGCACCAAAGGTCAACGTTGGTTGATTTGAAATATGCCTTGGTCCATCAAAAATAATTAACATGTCCGAAGCTAATTCTTTGCTATATTTTTCTACGGCTTTTGGCAATTCTGGTGACCCTAATTCTTCTTCAAAATCCATAATGACCTTGATATTAAAATTGGGTTGGGCAATGCCTTCTGTTGCGTCTAAGGCTGCTAAAAATCCATTAGCTGCGCCCTTCGAATCTGAAGTCGAACGAGCAAATATTCTTAATTCCGGGTCGTAATTAGTATGTATATTTTTCCAATCTATTTCTTTCCACGTCCCATCTTTCCCTTTTTCTTTTAATGCTGGTTTCCATGGACTTTCTTGTTGCCATTTAGTTTTGTCAACAGGCTGTCCATCGATTTGTAAATAAATTAAAACTGTTTTGGTTGCCCCTTTCTTTTTTCGTTCTGCTAATAATAAGGGAACTGTAGGCGTCTCCAATCTGTTAATAGAAAATCCTCTTTGCTTAAATTCCTTTTCGCACCATTGGATATTTTTTTCTATTTCCTTTGGATAGTGCGCATCGTTGGGAATGGATAAAAATTCATACAAGCGGTCAAAAGATTCGGTCGCGTATTTATGGGCTAAATCGTCTAATGCTTTGCCTTCTATTTGTGCAAAGCTATTTATACTAAAAATAATAAAAATAAAAAGTAGGTAGGTTAATCTCGTTATCATGTTATTTAATTCACTAATGAAAAAATGCCCGATAAAGGGACAATCTATTTTATTTTAAATTTAATATTACAAATAAATGAGCACTCCACAAATTAATCTATTGGTCATTCGCACTAGGCAGCCTAAAATTTTAGCTGAATTCTATGAATTATTAGGCATGGAATTTAAATACCATCGACATGGAAATGGGCCTTTCCATTATTCAGCTATACTGAATGGTTTTGTTTTTGAAATATATCCTTTATTAAAAAATAAGCAGGGAGTAGATAAATCGTTGAGGTTAGGTTTTGTCGTTCCACAATTAAATAAATTAATTTCACAATTGAAGTCAAATAAAATTGAGATAATAAAAGAACCAACTCAAATGGAATGGGGTAACATTGCTATTATTAAAGATTTAGATGGGCGAAAAATTGAGTTAAAAGAAGTGGATTCTCATCAATGAAAAATCAACCTACTGTTCCTTCATCAATACATGCTCGATAGATAAAATAGGTCTTTTCCGCCATTCTTTCTTTGGAAAATTGCTGGACAGTTGTCTTGCCCTTTTGAATGACTTTCTCTGTTACAACAGCATCAACCAATAAACGCTCTACCTGTTCTGCTAATTTAGCTGCATTTTTAACTGGCGCCAAAAATCCGTTAATTCCACTTTGTATTATTTCTGGTATGCCACCTGCTTCCGTTGCAACTACAGGTACCCCACAAGCCAACGCATCAATCACTGAAGTCCCTAGGCCTTCTTCTTTACTTGTAAATAAAAATATATCTAGCTCTGGTAAAATTTCAGGTATATCCTTTCTAAATCCTGTATAAATAAAATAATCCGTTAGCTTCTTTTTAGCGATATATGCTTTAATTAGCGCCTCTTCTCCCCCATCTCCTCCAATCATTAAAAAGATTAATTGTGTATTGGATTTTAATAAAACTTCAGCAGTATCCACAAAAGTAAAATAATCTTTATGCGATGCAATTGCTGCAACATTCCCAATGATTTTTACTTCTTTAGAAATGCCATATTCTTTTCTTAGAACTCCTTTATTCGCATATTGGAATCGGTTTAGGTCAATTCCACTATGAACGACTTGAAGTTTTTGTTTATCTAAAATAGCAGGCGCTAATATTTCCTGCACCTTATCAGAAACAGACAATATTCTTTTGATGGAAGGATGATTATATTTTTTATGTGACAACCAACTTTCTCTGACAGGAAAGTCAACTCTTCGGCTTAATATAAAAGGTGTTTTATTACCTAAAAAGATACTCATGAAACCGATAGTATGGCTGTGCGCATCATGTAAATGCACAAGGTCTACTTTCAATTTCTCACATATCTTTTTTAATTGATTAGACACAAAAGGATTAGCTGCAAATCTTTTTTGGTAAGTAAAATGAGGAATCTTTTTTTGACTACAGTAGTTTGCTAAAGCACTTTCATGTACACAAAAAATCCATTGCTCTACTGTTTTTTTAGCCAATTCTTCATATAGATAAGCAATCTGTTGCTCTCCGCCCCGCCAAGTTTTCGCTGAAGAAAAATGAAGAATTTTCATTAATACTGAACTTAGAGCTTCCAGAACTTAGAGTTCTGGAAGCTCTTACTAGTTAATCGTAAAACGGATATATTTTATCGTTTTGCCTTTTTCCAAGTGCATATTCTCATAGTAGGTCTTTACTTCTAATTCTTCCATTGGCAAAGGCTTCGAATATATATCGGTATCTTGATAAAGTATTTTTGCTTTTTCATCTGCTTCTAAGACTTCTAAGGTAAATTCTGAGAGTATCCCTTCATCTGTCTTCAAGTGCATCAAGCCATCCTGCTTTAAAAATTTTCTGTAATGGTCTAAAAATTTGGGAGCAGTCAGCCGTCGATTACTTTTTCCTTTTTTCAAAAATGGGTCTGGAAAAGTAATCCAAACTTCATCTATCTCCCCTGCTTCAAAGAAAGCTGCAATTAATTCTATACGAGTTCGCAGAAAAGCAGCATTATGCAGTTCTTTTTCTATGGCAATTCGTGCACCTTTCCAAATACGCGCACCTTTTATATCTACCCCAATAAAATTTCTGTCGGGGTATTTCTCCGCTAAAGCCACTGTATATTCACCTCTACCACAAGCTAATTCTAAAGTGATGGGATTCTCATTTTTAAAATGCTTCGCTTTCCATTGCCCTTTTAAATCCACATCTACTCCACCCTTTCCTGTTAACCGAGGTGGGTAGTTATCAAAATTTTCATATACATTTGGAAAGGTTAATATTTCCGCAAACTTTTGTAATTTATTTCTTCTGCTCATAAATTATTAGTGATGAAAAAA
>CALJVJ010000149.1 GCA_937974625.1 uncultured Saprospiraceae bacterium | reverse complement strand
GTCAACAAAATTTAACGTTGGCATCTTTGAATTTACTTATTTATTAACCACGCTAGAAAGTGAAAATAAAAAGCTTACTAGTATTAAAAAATGATTTCGATTATGAACAGTTTAAGAAATTCAGTACAGTTAATTGGGCACTTAGGTAGCAATCCTGAAATTAAAAAATTAGATAAAGGAACCATGCTTGCTTCGGTAAATATTGCGACTAGGGAGTCTTATAAAGATGCGAAAGGAGAATACGTAGACCAGACCACTTGGCATCGATTAGTTGGTTGGGGGAAGCTTGCAGAACGGATGGAAAAAGTATTAACAAAAGGCAGAGAAGTAGCTATCAGGGGAAAATTGGTCAACCGAAGTTATGATGATAAAAATGGTATCAAACGCTATGTAACAGAAGTTAATGTGATGGACTTTGAGTTATTGGGAAAGAAGCCTAGTACCATAGGAGAATTGGATGTGGCATTGGAGAAGGAATCGGTTCAACCGTTTTAGAGGGTTGCAGTGTTGCAGTGTTGCAGTGTTACAATGTTGCTTTGTTGTAGTGTTCAACTCTGGTTACCTGTATATTAAAAATTCAATTTTTGTATTGTAAAATCTAAATTATGGCAAAGAGCTATAAAGACTTAGAAGTGTATCAACTTTCTTTTCGATTATTTATCGAGACACATCGATTTACCTTTCGATTGCCTAAGTATGAAACCTACGAATTAGGCAGCCAATTAAGACGTTCAGCTGACTCAGTTAACTCGAATATAGTAGAAGGTTATGGTCGAAAAAAATACAAGAAGGATTTTATCAAATTCCTAATATATGCACAGGCTAGTAATGATGAAACGATAAATCACATAAAGAAAATTGAATTGCTTTATCCAGACTTATCAAACAAAGCCAAAGATTTGGTAAATCGCTATAGTGAAGTTGGCATTAAATTGTACAAATTTATTGAATATGTGAGTGCCCACTGGAGAACTTAAAGCAACACTGCAACAAAGCAACACTGCAACAAAGCAACACTGCAACAAAGCAACACTGCAACAAAGCAACACTGCAACAAAGCAACCCGAAACTCTAAACACGCTAAAGAATCAATGTCCGAAATTTGTGATAATAAGTCATTTTGTTTGGGTGTAAGTTCGAGTCGTTTCTCCGCTCGACTTACACCTCAAATTTTGCTGGTAGTACAGGTCTTTAGCCTGTCCTGTTTAGCGACCTTTAGGTTGCGCTACCACTAATAATTTTACATTTCATTGAATGTTAAAAGGTCTAAAGACCTTGGAACGGGACAGACTAAAGTCCGTACTACCAGTTTCTTTTACCTATTATATTAATCTTAAGAAATATAAAATCTTACCAATTGTGAATAAAAAATTGAGAACCGAACACACTCGTAGATTACCTCATTTTCACCGAGTGGGCGCTACTTTTTTTATTACTACCAACTTGTATGGAGCTATTCCAAAAGAGACATTAAAACAATTACAAATAAAAAGAGATGAGCTAATTGGACGAATTAAACAAGAAAACCAAGTAGACAAGGAAAGAGAGATTTATATGATACGGCGTGCCTATTTTTACGAGTTGGATACTTATTTGGATGCTTGTCAAAATAGTCCTAAGCATTTAACTATCCCAGAAGTAGCTGCGATTGTTGAAAAGGAGATTAGAAAGCATGATGGAAAATATTATAATTTAGTCGCTTTTACCTTAATGCCTAATCATATGCATATAGTTTTAGATTTTTCTATTCAATTAAGTTTTATTAATCCTTTTGATTTGGATTTGTACACGAATGTTTCCGAGGTAATGGGAAAGATAAAAGGAAGTAGTAGTTTTTATGCAAATAAGATTCTTGGTAATTCAGGAAAATCTTTTTGGGGAGTAAGTTATTATGACCGCTACATTCGAGATTATAATCATTTTTTTGGCGCAGTGAACTATACTATCAACAACGTCGTAAAAGCAAAAATAGCAACGCATTGGATGAATCATCCCTACACTTGGTTAATTTCTGATTATCAAAAACTAAACCTTATTTTTCCTAATAATCGGTAGTCTTACTGATAGCTTTTAGCATTAGTTTGTTTGGGTTGCTGATTCTAGATTAGCTATATGGTTAGTAGGTTATAAACAAGTCTAAAGACTTGTATCCCGGACAAACTGATTCCGATAGCTATCGGAAGTGCTACCAATTTAAACACCATTCTTACATTTCTTTCCCATCCTCTTAATTTAACATAAAAATAACCTCCTTTTTTAAATTTTATCATCTATTCCTTAAAGAAACTACCTGAGCCTTAATTTTTGTAATTGTAAAATTTTATTTCAATATGTTATTAAAGTAAAAATAAAATTCTGTATACTATTTTTTTATTATTTATTTCAAATTATAATTTTATTTTATCTTAATTTATATATGTTGACTTTCAGTTAGATATCCTATACTTTTGTGCTTCCTAATCAAAAAAATCACATCAATAACCAACTTTCCTAGACCACATAAGCGCTAGAAAATTTAGTGTTAGTATTTCGTTATACCATTCGAATGGATGTCTATTCGTCAATGGGTGTTTAATTTAAAATTTTAATGAAAAAGTATTTTAATCTCTTCGATTTATCTCAAAAGGTAGATTATAAAACAGAAATTTTATCAGGTTTGACTGTGGCGATGGCTTTGATTCCTGAAGCAGTGGCGTTTGCTTTGATTGCTGGCTTATCACCTTTAACAGGTTTGTATGCCGCTTTCATGATGGGCTTGATTACCTCTATTTTTGGTGGTCGTCCAGGAATGATTTCTGGTGCAACGGGTGCAGTGGCGGTTGTTTTAGTAGTATTGGCACAAACACATGGTGTGGAATATATTTTTGCGACAGTTGTTTTAGCTGGTTTACTGCAAGTATCTGCTGGACTGCTGAGATTAGGTAAATTGATGCGCTTAGTCCCACATCCTGTTATTTTTGGATTTGTGAATGGCTTAGCGATTATTATATTTATGTCTCAGCTAGACCAATTTAAAGACACTTCTGGTAATTGGTTGGCAGGAATGCAGATGTATACCTTATTAGGTTTGGTCTTGTTGACGATGCTTATTATCTGGGGTTTACCAAAATTAAGTAAAGCGATTCCAGCTTCCTTAGTGGCTATTTTGACCATATTTGGAATAGTCGTTGGTTTCGGTATTGATACTAAAACGGTAGGAGATATTGCTTCTATTTCAGGTGGTTTTCCGCCTTTCCATATTCCTGCGATTCCTTTTACTATAGAGAGTTTTATGACGATATTACCGTATGCGGCAATTATGGCTGGCGTTGGTTTAATAGAAAGTTTATTGACGTTAAATATTATTGACGAAATCACAGAAACTAGAGGACAAGGAAATAGAGAAGCGGTAGCACAAGGTGCAGCTAATATCCTTTCTGGTTTATTCTCTGGTATGGGTGGATGTGCAATGATAGGACAGAGTTTGATTAATGTTTCTTCTGGTGCACGTGCTAGATTATCGGGTATCGTAGCATCTGTGATGTTGTTGGTTTTCATTATGTTCGGTGCTGGTTTAATCGAACAATTGCCAATGGCTGCTTTGACAGGGTTAATGATTATGGTGTCTATCGGAACGTTTGAATGGGCTAGTTTGAAGACCTTTAATAAAATGCCGAAGTCGGATATTTTTGTAATGGTGCTTGTTACATTGGTAACCGCTGTTTTACATAATTTAGCTTTAGCAGTTGTCGTAGGTGTGATTATCGCAGCTTTAGTTTTTGCATGGGACAATGCAAAAAGAATTAGAGCTAGAAAGCGTATTGATGAAAATGGCATCAAGCATTATGAAATTTATGGTCCATTATTTTTTGGTTCAGTAACTGTGTTCAATGAAAAATTTGATGTGTTGAATGACCCGAAAGAGGTGATTATCGACTTTGAGGAAAGTAGAGTAGTGGACATGTCTGCTATCGAGGCGTTGAATAAAATTACAGAGCGATATCATAAAGTAGGTAAGAAAGTGCACCTACAGAACTTGAGTTGGGATTGTCAAAAATTATTAAAGAATGCAGAAGAGATTATTGAAGTGAATGTAATTGAAAAACCTGCACCAAAAATTAATAAAAGAGAACCAGAATTGGTTTAAATCTATAGAAAAATAGAATATTCTAAAAGCTGTTTGGAACTGACCTATTAAAGTTAAATGGTCAAATTCAAACAGCTTTTTTATTTAGGAAGACTGCATAGCTAATTGATTTCTTTTTTAAATCTCTTCAACCGCATTTTAATCCCACCTTTTGGACTCAACGTAACTAGTGGTTGTGCATTGACCCGTTTATCATCTAATAATTCAAATTCAAACTGCTTGACCATCATAGCTAAAATTAATTGCATTTCCATCATCGCAAAGTGATTGCCAATACACATGCGTGGACCTGCCCCAAATGGCATATACGCTAAGCTTGGTCTTTGCTTCAATTGTTCTGGTGCAAAACGGTCAGGGTCAAATTTTTCTGGATTAGGATAATAGGTTGGGTCTCTATGTAATGCATAAATACTCAATACGAAGATGGAACTTTTAGGAATCTGTTGCCCTAAAATTTCATCTTTTTCTATGTTTTCTCGACCTACCGCATAGGCAGGTGGATATAACCGCATACCTTCCTCAATCACTTGTTTCGTATAAGGCATTTTGCGCAAATCTGCAAAACTGGGATGTGTTTGTTCGCCTAAAATAGCTTGTACTTCCGCTCTTAATTTAGTCAATACGTCTGGATTTTTAGCTAATAAATAAAGTGTCCAACTAAGCGCATTGGAAGAGGTTTCGTGTCCTGCTGCATGAATGGTTACTAACTCATCCCTTAGTTGTCGATTGGTCATGCCATCTCCTGACTCACTATCGGTAGCTTGCAAAAGCATAGACAATAAGTCAATAGGCTTGTCTTTTAATGCACGACGTTCATTTATAATGGCAAACATTTCTTCATCGAACTCTGCCATGCGTTTATCAAACTTCTTCTTTTTACCATTGATATAACTTAGTGGAATCATGTAAGGTCGTCTTGCCCGATTCATGATGTACTCTTGACTGAATTTCATGCTTTCAGACATGTCCACTTTGTCATTGCCATTTTCCTTTTCTGTACTGAATAAAGTTTTTAAGACAATATCGGCGGTTATTGCCATCATTTCTTGAGAAATATTGATGGTTTCATTATCTGTTCTTCGTTGTAAGTCTTCACAGAAATTTTCTGCAACACCAACCATCTTTTTGTATAACTCCTCTAATTGGGTTTTATAAAAAGCAGGTTGAGCCATTCGTCTTTGTCGTCGCCAAAATGCTCCTTCACTCGTTACCAAACCATTACCTAAAGCCAATTTTAATTGTTTATAAGCGGAACTCTTTCGATAATTTTTTTGATTGGATTGCATGACATGACGAATCACGTCTACGTTGGTGGTGACAAATATTTGTTTGATGCCGTAAAAAGGAATGCGAAAAAAATTGCCCAATTTTTCACTTTGTTCAACAACAAAATTTAATGGGTCTCCTGCCATATCTAATGCGGATGGTTTTAATCCTTTGCTTTTATAAACTGGTATCATGAAGTTGGTGATGAATTATAAGTGATGAATCTTGTAAATCGTTGACTTTAAATCATTTCTTTTTTTCTTCTTTTACCATTAATTCTTTTGGGTATTTTACACCTAAATTTGGCAATTGGTTAGATTCGGCAAATTGTAATTTCTTGATACAAATATCGTGGTTATTACTCAATCTACCAGTGGCGGAAGTAATGCCCCAATAAACCCCTGAATTTCCTCTGAAAATGTCATTGACCAAATCTCTATTATAAGTCGTTTTTAGTTCATTGTCTAAATAAATTTCTAATAACTGGGTTGCTGGATTCCAAGTGATTCGGAGTGGATGGCGTTTGCAGTCTTCTAAATTGGGTACATTGATTGGTTTCACTAGACTCACGCCATGATAAGTCTCTCCATTGGCCATAATGGAGATATGGTCTTCTGAGGGGTCCCCTAAATGATAATTTTGATACGTATCAAACTCAATACCTAAAGACGGACGTAAACCTGCAAATCCCATGCCTTCTCCCCAAAATCCTGTTCGAGCGATTGGCGTAAACACAAATACAATTCCATCTGCGCCTTCGTCATCTTTGCAACCCAATACTAAACAAACTTCCATCTCAAAAGGGGCATTCAAGTCAATTGCTTTTTTATACCAAGCGGAACCGGAATCGTATTGTAAATCAGGAACTAAGCGAATGCACTGTTCATTTAATTTAGTGGCACTTCCACCTAATTCAAAATCTTGGATATTTAGTTGGGCGGTTGCAGGAATAGTTAACAAGCTTATTATAAATAAACTAAAAAAACTTTTCAAGTTGTTCATAATTCTTACATTTAGGGTGAAAGGACAGATTTACAAGTTACAAACAAATTATGAAAATTATGGTTTTGAAAAAAAACTAACTTTTTTCTAATTATTTAAAGTAAAATCAAAACTGGTTCGTCTACTATAATAATGAAAGAACCACCAGATATAATAATGACCGAAAAACGTAACCAGACCGTAGGTGGAGCTATACAGCAATATAGCCAACGACTTTTCCAGTTTATTCGGGGAAAGACACAGACGAATGCCGATGCAGAAGATATTTTGCAAGAGGTTTGGTATCAGTTTAGTAGAGTCATTGACACCGAACCAATAGAACAGGCGAGCGGCTGGTTATTTAAAGTTGCTCGTAATAAAGTAACCGATTCTTATCGGAAAAAGAAGAACGAATCTTTAGAAGATTATGCTTATGAGGATGAAGAAGGGGATACCGTATTCAGAGAAATATTATTAGCTGATAACCATACACCCGAAACAGAAATGTTTCGACAAGTTTTTTGGGAAGAGCTTTTCGAAGCCTTGGATGAATTACCTGAGGCACAGCGGAATGTCTTTATTTGGAATGAAATTGAAGGACAAACTTTTCAAGAAATCTCTGATGATACGGGTATTAATATCAAAACATTGATTTCTAGGAAAGGCTATGCGGTCAAATATTTGAGAACTAGATTGGCTACGCTTTACGAAGAATTTTTGGAGTATTAAATAGCTACTAATAACCCAATTTTAAAGAAAAAAATTATTATTAAAAATAGTATTATGTTTAGAAATAGATTTCCTAGATTTATGAGACATGGCTTTGCTAAGGGTATATTTTTCTTAGCGATGGCGATTGTTTTTGTTTTTGCAGTTGGCAATATTGTCATGTACCTATGGAATTGGATTTTACCTGATGCTATTGGTGCGAAGGAGATAACCTTTTGGAAAGCGATTGGCTTATTTGTTTTAACTAGAATTCTTTTTGGCGGATTCAAGTCCAGAGGTAGTGGGAGAGGTAGACAAAAACGAGGAAGATGGAAAGAAAAGTGGATGAATATGACGGACGAAGAGCGTAAGGAATTTAAGCACAATTGGAAGTCAAAATGGGGTGGAATGTCTAGAGAAGACAAAAGAGCAATGAAAGAAAAATGGAAAGAAGGATTTAGAGATTCAGGGGAATAAAAACTGCCCTAATCTTTCGATTAGAGCAGTAATCATATATAAACTTCTTGGTCGTTTTAGCTTAAACTAATTATTAACTTGGGTCTCTTTTTACATTATAATTATTGACCCCTTCTGATATTTCATAACCTAATCGCAAGCCTTCCGTGCAATCTATTTTGATATGAACGCCTAAAGGAATTCTTGAGTAACCGTTTTCTGTTGCCATATCCTCGAAAGTTGAAAAGGTTCTAGCAGCGCCTCTGAATTCGGTTCTACCTTCGTGAGAACGGTCCGTGAAACTGATGTCATTTCCAAAGAAATCAATGAATACACCTGCTGCTGCCGAAGCAAAGGCAGAGTGGCCAGAAGGATAACCTGGGAAAGTTGGGTTAGGCCAAGGAATCAATCTGTATAAGTTTGTTTGGTAACTTTGGTCGATATTTTCTTGTATGAATACACTTGGTCGCATAACCATATGCTCATACTTATATTTCCATGTAGATACTGCTGCATCATT
>CALJVJ010000148.1 GCA_937974625.1 uncultured Saprospiraceae bacterium | reverse complement strand
ACCTCATTAACCTCATTTATTCTGATTTCAAAGTTTTAGCTGGATTAACCAAAGCTGCTCTAAGTGATTGAAAACCAATTGTAAAATAGGCAATCATAATTGTTAAAAAAGCAGTTGTGGCAAATACACCCCAGCCAATATTTATACTAAAAGCAAAATCATTTAACCAATCTGACATAAAATACCATGCAAAAGGCGTAGCAATGATTAAGGATAAAAATACTAGTTTTAAAAAGTCTACGGACAGTAGATTTACGATATTCAAAATAGAAGCGCCTAATACTTTTCTAATCCCAATTTCTTTTCCTCTGCGTTCTGCAGTGTAAGTTGCCAGACCGAAAATTCCGAGACAGGAAATAAATATGGTCAATAAGGCAAAGACACTAAAAAGTTGACTCATCTGCGTTTCTTGTTTATATAAACTATCAAAAGATTCATCTATAAATTCATACTTGAAAACACTATTAGGATGATGTTTTTTATAGACTTTTTCTGCCGCCGAAATGGCTGCTGCTGCTTTAGCGCCAGTTGTTTTGACATAAGTATTATAATACCAATCTTTGTTTTGTTCAAAGATTAAAGGAGCAATGTCATGATGTAGCGATCTAAAATGAAAATCTTTAACCACACCAATAATCGTCCCCTTTCTTCCCCAAAAATCTACCCATTTACCAATTGGGTTTTCCATTTGCATTGCTTTTGCTGCTGCTTCATTGATTATCAAAGATTTAGTATCATTTCCTTCGGGTCTAAACCAATTTCCTTCGGTTAATTCCAATTGAAAAAAATCTTTAAAATCAGAATCTGCCACCATATTATAAATAGATGGTTCCAATCCTTCTGGCATTCCTTCATAGGTGAAACCACCATATTGGGCATTAGCATCTGCTATATTTCTATTGCTTAACGTCACGGCTTCTACGCCTGTTGATTGGGATAAATCACTTTTTATCAAGTTAGCTTTGGTTCGGTCTTGCCAAAAAGAAAAAATATGTTCTTTTTCATACCCTAATTTAGAATTTTTGATAAATTCCATTTGTTGCATCATAATTAAGGTACAAATCACTAAGGCAGTAGAGCAAGTAAATTGACCAATAACCAATATTTTACGCAAACCAATCTTACCTCCTGTGCCATTAAATTGGCTACCTTTTAAAGCGTCTATTGGTGAAAAAGAAGTTAATTGTAAAGCAGGTTGAATACCACTTAATAAAATAGCGCCGATGATAGTGATGGTTAAAATAGGAAAGGTTTGCCACGATAAAATTGACCTATTAGACAATTCATTTCCTACTAAATTTTCAAAGGCGGGTAAACTTAAATCGGCTAGTGCTACTGCTAAAACGCCAGCAGTCAGCACTACACAAATGGCCTCTATCAAATGTTGACGAAATAATTGGTACCGAGAAGCTCCAATTATTTTTTGAACACCAATGGATTTTGCCTTATGTGCTGCTCTTGCAGTGGTTAAATTTATATAATTAATACAAGCGATTAATAAAATCAACAAGCCAATTAAGGCAATCATTTGAATCGTTTTTATATCGCCTATTTCAGTACTAGAAACATTGATATTACTTGACCCCAAATAGATGTCTTTTACCAATTGCAATTTTAATAACGTCCGTTCTGCTTCTAATTTATCTTCTCTAATGGGTAATAAAGAAGTCAATTTTTTTTCAACTAATTCTCTTTGGGTATTTGGTTGTAATAAGGCATAAGTCTTATAATTATGAGACCCCCAACTTCTACTATTCTCATTCATTAATGCTTCGATGTTAGGGTCTATAGGTGCTAATGCATCAATTTTTAGATGAGAATTTTTAGGAAAATCTTTTATAATACCTGTAACGGCTAAAGTAATTTTATCACTTACCTCAACAGTCTTTCCTAATACATCTGTGCTTCCAAATAGTTGATTAGCCATAGTTTCTGTCAAGACTAAACTATTAGGATTAATCAAAGCTGTTTTTGAATCACCCGCCAAAAAGGTAAAATCGAATATTTCTAAATAGGAGGGATAGACAAAATGTGTATGGTCAGATTCTAGTAAAAAATCATCCACTTTATAAATAATATTCCAACCAGCCCAATCTGTAGAAATATGCTGAATTTCAGGAATTTTCCCTTTAGCAGCTTCCGCCAAAGGGAAAGCAGTATTTGGTCCCTCTGAGCGTTCTCCTCCAAAAGACATATCGGAATTGATACGATACAATCGGTCATCATTTTGATGAAAATCATCATAGGAATATTCATTGTTTACCCAAATAAAGAGCAACAATGCAGCAGCCAAGCCAATAGCCAAACCTGTGATATTGAGAATGGTGTAAAACTTATCTCTTAAAAGATTTCTAATTGCTAATTGAAAGTTTTTTAGTAACATAGTCTTTACTTTTATTCTGTCCGCAGAGATGCTACAGGATTATTTGTAGCTGCTTTAAAAGATTGATAACCAACAGTTAAGAAAGTGATGAGTATCGTAATAATAGTCGCTAAGGCAAAAATCCACCATGATAAATTAGTACTATAGGCAAAATTTTGAAGCCATTCATTCATGGCATACCATGCAAGGGGAGTAGCTATGATAGCTGCTATTAGAATAAGGAAAATGAAGTCCTTTGATAGCATAAAAACAATATTAGAAATAGAGGCACCGATAATTTTTCGGACACCAATTTCTTTGGTTTTTTGTTGGGTAACAAAGTTGATAAGTCCCCAAAGACCAAGACAAGCGATTAGAATAGCAATGCCTGCAAAGATTTGAAAAAGAAAGAAAATTTGATTTTCACTTTCGTATAATTTACCAATCGTTTCATCCAGAAAAGCATGTTCAAAAAGGTGGTTTGGGAATTGAGCAGACCATATTTTTTCAATATGAGTTAAGGTTTCATTGATATTTCCTGTTTTGATTTTAATACCCGCATCGTAATATAAAAAAGGAAGATTTAACAGAATCGTAGCAGGGATTTCTTCGTGTAGAGAGGTGGTATTAAAATCCTTGACCACGCCAACTATTTCAGCAGAAATATCATTGATGCCTATCATCAATTTTTTGCCAATTGCTTCTTCTGGATTTGTATAACCAATTTTTTTGATGAGCGTTTCATTGACGACAAAGGAGTATCTTTTGTCTTCGTCAGGAATATCTTCATTAGTAGCTCTATTTTCTTCTTCTTTTGTTATCCAACGGCCTGCTACCAATTCCAAAGAATAGGTGTCAAAATATTCGAAGTCAGCAGTTTTTAATGCGACGCTATAGGAATCTTCTTCTGTTTGGCCCTGTTGATAGAAATCAGTGTTAATACTATTATTAGAAGTTGGTGCGCCAATATTGAAGGTGACATTTTCAATATTCGGATTCGTCATCCATTCCGTCCGCAGTCGGTCCTGATTATCTAATTCTGGTACGAATAAATTGATGATTGCTTCTTTTTTGAATCCTAAATCCTTGTTTTTAAGGAAATTAAGTTGTTTGGAAACGACGATTGTGCCAATAACCAATGCCATCGTAATCGTAAATTGAGCAATAACCAATCCTCTCCTAAGCCACAAAGAATTTCTATCACCAGTAGAGGTCCGAGATTTTAAAACTTTGATTGGTTGGAAATTAGAAAAACTTAACGCAGGATAAATTCCTGATAATAAGCCTACTATAATAGTAGTAAGGAATAAGCCTCCTAGAACCATCGGCGAATCAATAAGCGATTCACTAATATTTTTATCTAGGATATCATTGATATGAGGTAAAGTCAATTGACTAATAACGGTAGCCAAAATTCCGGAGAGAAAGGTAATCATTAACGCTTCTCCTAAAATTTGACCAATTAATTGTCCTCTACCTGCACCCAATACTTTACGAACGCCAACCTCTTTAGAGCGTTTAAGTGCTTGTACAGTAGACAAATTGACAAAATTAAAGATAGCAATGATTAAAATAAAAAGCCCTATACTACTAAAGACCCAAAGGTAAATGGATTGAATAGGTTGCTTGTTTAAGCCGTTTTCATATTTAGGTTCAAAATGTACTTTGTTTAAAGGCTGAAAATATAATTGGGAGGTTTCAGAATCATCTCCTTTTATGTATTTTTCAGTAAATGTTGGTAACTGACTGGTAAATTGTTCAATGGTACTATTTTCTGGGATTCGTACGATAGTGACACCTCCAAGCAAAACATTCCAACTATCAATAGGAAAACCACCAATAAATTCGGTATTAAAGGATTCAAAAGCCACCAACATATCTGCTTTAAAACTACTGTTTTCTGGCATTTCTTTAATGACTGCGGAAACGGCGACTTCCAATTTGCCATCTACCATAATGGTTTTGCCAATGACGTCATTAGTTCCAAAAAGTTGATTGGCTAAATTTTCAGTAATAACGGCTTGTTTGGGTGAAGCGAGTGCTTGAGTAATATCACCAGAAAGTATTTCAAAATCAAAAATATTAACAAGATTCGGTTCTGCAAAAAGTAAATCGTCTACTTTGAATTTATCGCCATTGTCCAATTTGAGCACACTTACGCCGTTTTGATGAAAACGAGTAACTTCCGCAAAATCAGGCATGTCTGTTCTCAATGCAGGTGCAAGCGGGTAGGGCGTTCCTCCTGTATATTCCACACCCGACTGATTATTAGAAATTTTGCAAACTCTATAAATATTATTCGAATGTTGGTGGTGGGTATCAAAATTTAATTCGTATTGAATAAACAAATAAATAATAAGACAACAAGTCAATCCCAAAGTCAATCCAATGATATGGATGAGGGTAAAGGATTTTTGTTTGCTTAAGGTGCGAAAAATTATTTTAAGATTATTTTTTAGCATAGCTCGAATTATTTTCTTTAATGCCAATGAAAAAACAGATGGATGATTCTTATTACTGAAGTTGTTTAAGGTTTTGTTAGGAGCCTGATTGTAAGTCATTGGAAATCAAGATGAAGCTCCTTTATTTTTTCGTAGCCAAACTACGGGGAACATAAATAGCTATGAGTTCGCAAAGCGAATGAACCGCATGCGGACGGGAGGCTGATTTTCATTGACTTGCAAGCACGCCATTAGAATAACTTTAAACAACTTCACTATCTTAATACTATATAAAAGAAAGTCAAGCAGGATGCCAGAATAGTAATTAGTTGATAGTCAGTGACTTGAAAATATTTTTTCAAAAATAAAGCGATTTTTTTGTCCGAAAATGGACAGTCATTGTTCGGTTATGGACTAGTTGTGTAAAACCAAATAAAAGTTTCTTCAAAAAGCTAGTTTATGTTTATCAGAAAAGTAGGTTGTCGTTCATCGAAAAAAATCCTCTATTCATCTGAATAATTGACTAGAATATTGCTATACCCAAGAATCTTAAGTATATTACCTAAGTATTCTAGGTATACCTTTTTAATTAAAAGAAATCATGTCTAATAAAAAACTATATCGAGGTTCTCTAAGTACCATCATCCTTAAACTTTTAGGAGATAATGGACGGATGTATGGCTACGAAATCACTCAAAAAGTAAAAGTGTTGACAGAAGGAGAACTACAAATAACAGAAGGGGCACTTTATCCTGCTTTGCACAAATTGGAAGGAGATGGGTATTTAAAAGTAGAGTTTGAGCAAGTGAATAATCGAATGCGTAAGTATTATTCTTTAACAGAAGATGGTACAACAGAAGTTGCTAGTAAATTATCTGAAATGGAGCAATTCATTCAGACGATGCAGCAGTTGATAAACCCCAAATTAGCCTAACCTTTTAATCTAAAATACCATGCAAAAACAATTAAATCAACTAGAAATTGACCAAATTCTGGACTTCTTAAAACGGCATAAAGTCCCTTATTTTGATGTGCAATTGGAATTAGTAGACCATTTTGCTTCAGCTATTGAATCGAATTGGGAAACCTACCCAAATCATTGGTCTTTTGAACAAAAGATATTAAGTGTTTACAACGAAATAGGACCGAAAGGATTTACCAAAATCATAGGAGAAAAGGGGAGGGGGCTTCTCCAAAAGGCTAATAGGTTTGCTTTCAATCTATTAAAAGATTCGCTAAGAATTCCTCAAATTATTGTCACCTTGGCTTGTATTTATTTTTTACATCAAGGCTTTTTGACGATGGAAAATCCAGCGCATTTGTTTGCTAAAGGACTAGGGATTCCTATGGTTTTCTTAATCATAAGTTCTGCTTTGTGCTATGGATATTACTATTGGCGATATAAGCAAAGAATCTTGGCTTTAGAGCAAGGTATCTCGCTTTATATGTTGGTGCCAAATACACTCATGTTACCTGTGTATTGGATTGATAAAGCTAATTTTCATTTTTCAAGCGAAATGTACTTATTGTTTTCTGTAATGATATTTGTGCAAATCATCTATTGTACGGGACTTTTAGTGGTGGTTAGGAAAGTGTTTTTAGAATCTAAAAGCCAATATGCGCATCTTGCTAAAAACTAAAAAACTGAAAGGGTGGAACAACTAACAAAAAATCAAATTCAAGAACTTTTTGCTTTTACAAAAGCACATAGAATTCGCTATTATGACCTACAGTCAGAAGTCGTAGACCATTTAGCGAGTGCGATAGAATCTAAATGGGCTGACAATCCTACGATGCCTTTCCAAAAGGCATTAGATGAAGTGTATGCAGGCTTTGGGATTTATGGATTTGGTAAATTAGAACAAGAGAAAAGAGATGCAATTCACCGTAAAATAGGTTGGAAAGTATGGACTTTTTTAAAGTCCTATTTAACCTTACCTAAAATCTCACTGACCCTACTAATGGTTTTACTTGTGAATCAATTTTTAAGTCAATTGCAGGACCCATTTTTAGTCAGTAAGGTGATTATCTATTTATTTATGTTTGTACTTTTGGGTGTTATGCAATATAATAAGTTCAAAGCGAAGAAATTGATGGACAAATATCTAGAAGTGAATGCCGTCTATACATGGGGATTTCCTGTATTATTAATAGAAGTTTTGTCTTTAGATTTTCTAATGGGGAGTCCTGATAATTCTATTTATACTTTATGGCTTTTATCTGTTTGGGTCGTTATATCTTTATTGACAACTGCTGGAGTTTATAAATTTTTGACGGAAACAATAGCAGAGTTGGAGGTGCGGTTTGAATAGAGAAGAGATATGTCAAACTTCAAAAATTTGACATATCTTTAAAATCAAGACTCTTCCATCGCTAGTTCATCTTCCGTTGCACCAGACAACTGCTTCCCCTTACCTAAAATAGCATTGGCATAATTTTCCCAACTCATCTGTTTCGACATTTTTTCCACATTTGCTCTATCAATTGGTTGCTTCAAAAATTGCATCATTTGTGCAGCCATAGAGTCGGTATCTTCCGCTTCCGCTAAATAACCATTAAAGCCATGTTGAATCGTTTCTGGAAAGTGTCCCACATTAGTCGCTAAGATGGGCATTTTAAAGTTGTAACTGAGTGATTCTACGCCAGAGGGAGTAGCATATTCATAAAACAAAAGGACGGCATCACTAATTTGGAAGAATTTATTGACATCTTCGTTGGCAATGAAATGATTGCGAATCAATGTTTTATCTTCAAGTCCCAATTCTTTTACCAATTGTAATGGACGATATTCTTTTTCGTCTGCTTTGCTGTTTAAAAATATCTTTTTGGCTGCACCGAATAATGCAGTTTTGAGCTTAGTAGAGAATTTATCTTTATCCAAAGTTTTCCAAAATGACTCTCCACAAATGACCAGAGAAACATCGTCTCGTTGGTCTGCCACTTTTTTAAACGCTTCGATAGCGTGGTGTAACCCTTTATATTTTCGGATAAATCCAAAGAACAAAAAGACATTTTCTTTCAGTCCATGTTCCTTTTTATAAGCTGCAACATCAAATGCTGGGTCAGGTTGGAACAAGTCATAAATTGGGTGATATAGCTTGATGACTGTTTGTTCGCCACTTGGCGCACGTTTACCCGTTTCATTAATGACAAACTTTTTAGTTGGGTACAATTCTCTTAATTCTTCAACGGTTTTATAAGCATGCACCAAGTAAGTATGCGCAGGTTGTATCCCATAAGCGGTGAACCGTTTATCCAAGGAACTACTTTCTTTTTGAATCACAAAGTGTAAATCAAAAATGACTTCTATATTAGTATTGGCTCGTATTTTTCTAGCAATACGGCCAAGTGGGAGTCCCTGAATAGCAATGGCCCATTGGAAAATGACGATATCGGGATTGAGGTCTTTGATAAACCGATAAGTCTCTGTCCAAGACAGTGGATTATTATAGTTGGTAATATATTTGACCTTGATATTGGTCCCTTCTAGAAAGTCTGTTTTACTTGTTTTATCGACAAATTCTCTTGGGATAATGGCAGGATATTGCTGAGTCCAAGAAACGATAGTGACTTCTACATTAGACATTTTATCAAATGCCTTTGCGAGAGAAGTATTATAATTAGAAATGCCGCCCTTAAACTTTGGCCCCGGCCCGAAACATACAATTTTTTTCATGTTGTGGTGATTCGTGATTGGTGATTAGTGATTGGTTTGCACTTACGAACCAACTAATCACTAATCACTAATCACCAGTTACTAAACGCCTAAATCATAAAAAGTATTCAACAGTCATACGACTTCCGCAGCGCGTTCGCGTTCAAGAGCAGCGTCATAAATTCTTTTCATACCATCCTCTAAAGAAATTTTAGCTTCCCAGCCCAAATTTTCTTTCACATAATCCATATTGCTATATCTAGAGAAAACGCCAACAGGTTTATCCAATAAACGCTTAATTTCTGGTTCGTAGCCAGCAATCTTGCAAAGTGTATTTATGATTTCTATAAAAGTAGTCAATTGGCCTCTACCAATATTGAAAGCAGACCCATCTTTTACTTTGTCCATCCCTATAAAAATACAATCCAATACGTCATCAATATGCACAAAGTCTCGACCTTGTTTCCCTGTTCCCCAAACCTCAACAGGATTCTCTCGACGAGCAATTCTAGCCGCAATAGCAGGAATAGGGTAGGTTAAATCTTGGTCTTCCCCATAGCCTGAAAAAGGACGAATACAAGTAACAGAAATGTCGTAATATTTAGCAGCTACATGTGCTAAGTATTCCCCGGTCAATTTAGACCAACCGTAAGTCATATCAGGTTGTCCCATATTTTCAAAATCAATATCTGACTCACTTAAAGCAATGGCAGCGGATTCTGTTTGTTTGCTTACAGGATATGCTGCACTTGAACTTGGGTAAAGCACTCTTGCTGGTTTGTGTCGTGTCACCCAAAAGAAAAACTCAGCATCAATCGATAAATCCAAAGCCACTTTCATTGGGTCCCCATCAATAGTCGCTCGGCCACCTACAATAGCAGCAAAGTGAAAAACATCTGAAAATTTATCAAAATCTAACTTATATTTTTCTTGAATGTATCGAGGATTAGCAGTCATTGCCGCCAACAAATTTCGAAAATCATCTTTCAAAAATAATAATCTTTTATCCTCGCCGTATACTTCTGCATCAGCATTGTCACCAACTTTCTCCGCATCTAACCAAGTAGAAGGATGCGTTCCGACTAATAAATTATCAATAAATAAAATGGTGTCGGTGGTAGTTTGATAAAGTCTTTTAACCATGTTGCGACCAACAAAACCACAACCTCCAGATACTAAGTGAATTTTCATGTGTTTCAGATTTGATGTAGGATAAAAAAGAAAGAAAAATAAGTTCTTTTTGACTCCTATAAATTTGTCGAATAATAAAGATTTACAAAAGTATAATTTCGTAAGGGATTAGGAAATAAATAAGGTACCCAAAAATGTGGTTTTAGTTTGTTTTCTATGCAAGGCGGAAAAAACGGAGTTATGCCGTAGCATAATGAGTATTTTTCCAACATGAACAAAAGAGGAGGATTCAAGGAATCTTTATCTTTTGTGAACCGCCCAGCGGACGGGAGGCCATAGGGACAAAATAAAGCCGCAGAATGGGTAGGTTATATTTTTCCTGTTCCCTTTTACATTATGCTATTTCTATACGGACAATTTTGTTCAAGGTTATGCCATTTTTAAGTTAATGCGTGTTATCAATAGGTTATTGGTAAAAAAACTTAAATCGAGCGGTCAGATGCCCCATTTTCCAACATATGCCGTAGCTTTTTGCTATCTTGCAAAAATTGAGACAAAACCAATTTTCTAATATCATGGAACTAATACCATGAAACCCGACACATGCAGCAAAAAATAAAAGAAACCCTCAAACAATCCGTTATGTTAAAGTTGCAAATTATTGATAACGAGCAACTTATTAATGAAATTGTCAATATTTCGAAGGAATTAATTTATTTATTCAAAAAAGAACAGAAGGTCTTGTTTTGTGGGAATGGAGGAAGTGCCGCAGATGCACAACATCTAGCAACGGAGTTATCAGGTCGATTTTACTTAGAGCGTTCCCCACTTTTTGCGGAAGCACTACATGTGAATACTTCTTTTTTGACGGCGGTAGGAAATGATTACGCATTTGATTCGGTATTTGCTCGAGCAGTCGAAGCGAAAGGGAGGGAAGGAGATGCCTTGATAGCGATTTCTACCTCTGGTAAGTCTAAAAATATATTAAAAGCAATTGCGACGGCAAAAGAAAAAAATATGCTGACCATAGGTTTGACGGGTGAGAAAGGAGGAAAAATGGAAAAATTATGTGATTATTTAATTAAAATTCCTTCCAAGGATACTCCGCGAATACAGGAAGCCCATATTTTAGTCGGACATATTATTTGTGAATTGGTAGAAGCAGCAATATTTGGTAAAACTTAGAACCGATAACCTAGTTTTACAAAGAAAGTAATATCAATATCTAAACCTTTAAAATCTGAATTGCTATAGTCTAAGTTGACAGACCTCATACTTAGTTCTACTACGATTTTTTCCTTTATCAAAAACTTATAACCAACTGTACCACCAAAAAAAATATGGTTAAATCCTTTTTTATATAAAAAATCAGGAGCATCTAGGTTATAAAGGTCCACATAATTAGTAGCAAAATTTTCATCTTCTTTTCTAATAAAATTTAGACCGGTATAAACTCCTACAAAAAATCCATAATCTATTTTTGTTTTGGAAAAGTAATATTTTCCAGCGAAAGCGACCTCAAAACGTCGATGTTGGTAGATAAAAAATGTTCTATCTATATTACCAACATCAGCACCATATTGTCTTCTTTTTAAAGATTCAAAACTTGCTTCTAATTCTATACCTATATTTTTATGGACTAGGATTTCGTAAGATGGTCGATATTCTCCTTTAAATGGACCAAAAAGATTAAACTTAACTTCTTGAGTTAATTGCCCAAAAAGAGAAATAGCGTTTATTAGAAAAAGGCTGAGAAATAAGTATCTAGACATACGCTAAACAGTTTTTCAAGTCCATAAAGTTATTTTCGCCAAGACGTTAGAATGGAAACACCCACAGGAAGTCTCCATTTATTTCCAATTAAGGAAGACTCTGAAGAAAAAATATTGTATAAGAATTTATCAATTAATTTATTATCGCCTAATACACCTAAATCAGAACCAGTATCTTCATCTACGACTTCTTTCCCCTTCAATTTAGAAATGGTTAACCGATAAAAAGCAATTGGAAAGAACAACCAAAAATTAAAGTAGGAATGAAAAATTAATTGCCCACTACCTTTAAATAGGTTAAGTAATTGATTCTTTTTGTAGCGTCGAAAATGGTGATTAATATCATCGTGCTTACTCCACAAGAAATTAAAAGCAGGCACCGTGATGACCATAGCGCCATCTTTTTTGCAAACGCGCTGCATTTCTTTAATGGCCAATTGGTCATCTTCTACATGTTCAATCACATCAAAAGCACAAACCAAATCGAAAGAGTTAGCATCAAAAGGTAGTTCTAGTACAGAGCCATGTATAATATTTAAATCCAGCTTTTCATTGGTGAAATCACAACAATCTTTGTCATACTCTAAGGAAGTAACTACTCCAAATTGTCCTAGCAATTGAGAAGAATAACCTGTAGCCGCACCAACATTCAATATTTTAAGATTTCCCTGTTTAGCCGTAATGGTTTTGATATGATTCATGAGAATTTTGGCTCTTGCTAAGAAAAACCAATGCTTTCGCTCGTAGTCAAAATATTCTTGATAATATGCTTTTTCCATAATCTAAGGTAAATATTTTCTGTTCTCTTATAAGTTATTTGTGTCCAAGCACTTTCTTATTTAGTTAAATTGATATAGAGTTTTTTCAAGCAGGTATTCTGATTTTCGGAATCAAATTTTTTGGCTATCGCGGTATAAGCATAGCTCATATTAGCCGCATTCGTTACTACAGGAGAAAACGAAATGAAAATCCTTTTATTCAGTATTTTCTCGATTTGTTTCCTGATTTCAAAAATAGTACTTGGTTTTCCACTAGCTAAACAAAAAATACCTCCATTGGCCTCGTTATTATATATTTTGGCTAACAGAAATTTAGCAATATCTTTATCCAAGACATAATCCCGAATTGTATTTTCTTTACCGAAAATAGTGCTGACTTGATGTTTTAAACCATTTTCCATTAAGATATTCATTAATCCTTTTCGTTTGTCTAAAACATCTACAGAAAAGACGGAGCTTAATCTATATATATTTACTTGAAAGCCTAATTGATGTTTTAGCAAAAATTCCTCTTCTGCTAATTTCATTTTACCATAGGGTCTCTGAGGATTCGGAACGGAGTTCGCTTCAATCAAAGTTTGCCCTTCAAAAAGACCACCTCCAGAACTCATCAAATGAAAAATAGGACGAATATTCTTTGTTGCTAAAGCATCAATTAATTGACTAAGAATAAATTTATATTGGCTTAATTGATGCTCTGCTTGGCTATCAGTCGCACTAAATCCAGCTTTTCCAGCGCTCCAAATAATATGAAGCTCTTTTAGATTACTTAAATTTTCAGTGTTTGTTTTGAAAAAGTTCGCTAAATAAAGTGGAGTATGCTCAATTTTTTGCCAATCAAATTGGTAATTAGACAAATGAATATTTTCAAAAAATTCCTTTTTAAGAATGATTTTTTTTATAGCCGTTCCTAATAGTCCAATCCCAAAATGGAGTATTCCTGTAGTTTGATTATATTTATTTTGGGTGAGGTAAAAATTCATTTTTTAGGATTTCCATTTTTTTTGGCTAATGTTTTTTCTAATACTGCGTCAGAGGAACGGTCAATAGTAAAAAAAGTAGGTTTACCTTTAGCATTCAATAGTAAATCTGAGACAGATTCTAACACAAAACCTACTAATAGGGAAAGTAGGCCACCAAAAAATAAAATAACCAATATCGTAGAAGACCAGCCTTGAGAAGCAGGGGGAGTAAGTTTATAGAAAGTAGAGTATAAGGCATAAATAGCCAATAAAATACTAATACCAAAAGCTATGATACCGATAACGAGCCCAAATCTTAGAATCTTGATACTTGAGGTCATTATCATCCTTTTTCCATGTTTTATCAGAGACCAAACAGAATAGCCACTTTCTGCGGATTCATCTAGGTTTCTAAAATCTTTTAATGGAATACTAATTTTAGTTACTCTATCCGTAAACCAGCATAAAACCACATCAAAGTAAGATTCATGGCTAGAAATAGCTGCGGCTGACCGACCTATGCTACCTCTAATACATCGAAAGCTGTTAAAATCTACAATGAATGGGACGCCAGATAGCTTAGCAATAGCGTACTTAAATAATATGGCCAATTTATCTTTGACGAAAGAATTATGTGTTTTCTCGGATGACCGTGCATAGCAGATATCAGAATTTTTTTTAACGACTTCTTCTAAAAAATTAATAATAAAAATTGGATTATGCTGTAAGTCTTCATCTAAAGTAACAACCCATTCTCCTGAAGAATGTAGGATGCCTGCAATAGTCGCAGGGTGTTGACCGTAATTTTTTGATAATTCAATGACTCTAATCCAATTTCTATCCTTAGCCAGTTCATACAAAACGGCAGCTGAATTATCTTTGGCACCGTCAATTACAAAAATGGACTCAATCAACTTCAAATCTTCATATTGTTCGGTCCAAGAGGTGCGAACCTCCTCTAATTTTTCAACCAGTTGGCCTAAGTAATTTTCTCCTTGATAAACGGGGGTAACCGTTGATACTGTAACCATCTAGATGTATTTACCTGAAAGGTTTTTTAAAAATTTAAACAACTATATTTATTTTATTTTCTTGAAAATTAAAATAGCATATCGTTTATCATCACTTTGTTCTTGCTTAACTATTTGGTATAAATCTGGTCTAGTTTGGAAATAAGTATATTCCAGCTGACTGTATCTTTTACTGTAGTGAGAATCCCAGAAAATATGACTACCCACAGGAGCCGCCTCTAATTCTTCCGCACTTTTAAAAACATAAATACCATTCTCAAATTCATGTTCATTTTTATCCATAAAAACATTGAGCATCAAATTAGAATGGTAGATTGGGTTATCATCAATCCTTTCATTTTCGACCCAAGCAGCAATTTCTTTCATTTTTGCATCTTCGCCGACCATTTTTATAGGTTTCAAATAGATATAATTGAAAAGTAAAGTAAGGCCAATAATTCCAGCAGCCAAAGGACCTCTAGATAAGGGCAATAGAGCTAAAAGAACCGTTGCAGCTAAGGTACCTGGCAGCATCCAATCTTTTACCGTAGAAAAGCCAATATAATTATGTTCAAAGGAATTAACCGAAACGGCATAAATTAGAAGTGGTAAGAAAAATAGCAGATAAATAAGCTTATCTTTTAATTTAACACTAGGCAATTTATCCCAACCAATGATTGCTAAAACGGTTAAAAGTGGGGAAATAATTAATAAATATCTCCAGTTTCCACCAGTTGGAGCACCAATATTGAAAGCCTGTAAATTGAATAAACTATGTACCAACCAAAACAGAAAAAGCGGAATAAAGACAAAATAATCTAAAGTTCTTTCTCTGGTGAAAACTTGTTTTAGATAGGCAAAAAATCCTACCAGTATAAACGGGCCAAAAATTGGTAAGGCTGTTTTAGTATAATGGTCAAATCCCATACGCGGGTATCTATCCATAATGGATTTACTCAAATTCACTGCATTCGTATAAGTATAAAGTGGGTCTCCAGTAACTAAAAAACCCCAAAAATTGAATAGTAGCGGAAAAATACTAATAAGGAGAACTGGAACCCAAGCTTTTTTAGTATACAATAAGTAAAGTGCATAAATCCCAGCTACAGGTAACAGCTCTTGCCGCATGGTCATCGTGTAAGACAACAATAAACAAGTTAAATTAATCTTCCCTTTTAAGTGGGCATATACAGCCGCAATCAATAATAAAGCAGTTGGGAATTCTGAGTAATTCCGAAAAGCCATTTCCATCCAAAGAAATTGTCCTGCTAAAAGCACAAACGCAATAATGGGCATTTTAACTTTTTTCAATTCGGCTATTTTGTAAGCAAACCAACCCGCTAAAGCGGCCATGATGGAATTAAAAAAAGCTAAAAATTTAAACCCACCAAGGGCAGGAAGGATGACAATTAATTTCCAGCCAGGCTTCCCCCAGTTACCTAAAATAGCGCTGGGTTCGTGCCAGAATTTTTTCATATT
The DNA here is from genome assembly GCA_937974625.1 of uncultured Saprospiraceae bacterium. Lineage (GTDB taxonomy): Bacteria > Bacteroidota > Bacteroidia > Chitinophagales > Saprospiraceae > JAFMDF01. The sequence goes on along the minus strand of CALJVJ010000148.1, from coordinate 64 downwards.
CATATAGTGCACCGCCTCTTCCCCTTGGTAAAAACCATTAGATAAGTAGGAGTAGCCAAAATGA
>CALJVJ010000147.1 GCA_937974625.1 uncultured Saprospiraceae bacterium | reverse complement strand
TGCAAAGATAGAAGCACAAATGGCGGAATTATTAAAAACACCAGAAAAGGTAGGACACCGCGTTTATTTCCGAGCAGCAGAATATTATTTACACAACCAAAAAGATTTAAACCAGTCGATGGATTGGATAGATGCTGCTTTGGCAAAGAGTGAAAATAATTTTAGATATGGTTTATTAAAAGCAAAAATCTATGCAGCGCAAGGAAATAACGACATGGCTATTAGCACCGTAAAAAAAGCGAAAGAATGGGCAGAAGTTGCCAACAGTTCCAACTATATCGGACAAACGGAGGTGTATCTAGCTAGCTTAGAAGGAACATCACTAGATGGAGATGCAGGGATGTTAGGTTTGGACAATCCTTACGGTAAAGATGTGGAAAGTTTGGATAATATTCTGGCAGCATTGTATGATGTCATCTCAGGCGAAAAAGGCGTTAAAAGAGATTGGGCAAGATTCAACAATTTATTTATCGCAGATGCGCAATTGATGCCAAGTGGGAAGAACAAATCGGGCAAAGTTGGCTATCGAGTTTTAAGTCCACAGGGCTATATCGACTTGGCGGGAAAAAACTTAGAAGAAAATGGCTTTTTTGAAGTGGAGATTAGTCGAAAAACAGAGAAATATGGTTCGCTCGTACATGCTTTCAGTACCTACGAATCTTATCATTCTAAAAACGACAAAACGCCTTTTGCAAGAGGGATTAATAGCATCCAATTGATGAATGATGGCGAGCGTTGGTGGGTAGTTAGTATTTATTGGTTGGGGGAAACGGAGGCATTGCCCTTGCCTGCTAATTATTTAAAGAAGTAGAAATAATGGGTTAGGGGCTGGAATTTTTAGAATCTGTTTTCCACACCCTACCCCTGCCAGCACAAGATTGATTGGTTCTAAAAATGGATATTGGATTGGGTTTGAATAATTCTTAAATCATAGTTCTTACACCTTAAATCATAAATCTATCATGCAAAAACTAGATGGATTTATGATTTAAAATTTATGATTTTTGATTTTTGATTCTGCTGCCCTCCCAAAACTAAGGGAACGCCCCGTGATAAGCCCTCCTTAACTTAGAACTAGTCACCCCTCCCGCCAACGGGAGAACATCCTACGCATTAGCATCCTTTTAGCTAAAATTTTAGCTTTTGTAAATTTTGGAAATACAGCATTTAGCAACCTTAGGGGTAGAAGATATCCATATCTAAATAAGCCTTTAAGCTAGGCTGTTCAGCATGTGGGATAAAGTTCCCCTTGTTTACCCCGAAAGTCGGGGATTTTTGAGAGGGCGGTAAAAATCATAAATTTTACCAGCCTACCGGCAGGCAGGAATCATACATCATAAATCTTAAATCCACCTAATTTTACGTGACGGATTTAAGATTTATGATTTATGAACTGTGATTTAAGATTTTGGAAAAGCCTCATAACTATTCAAAAAGACGGGGTGAAAAAATTTATATATCTCCGTAATTCTGAACAGCCTACCTTTAAGCCCCATCCAACCAATTCTTAAACAAAGCCGCCTTTTGTTGGCTGATAATCGTTTTTTCAGAAAGGCTCGGCGATAACTGCACCGTCAGTTTCCCTTTAAACCAAGTATCTACCTTGTGAATCCCTTGAATATGGGTCATTATTTGTCGGTTAATGCGAAAGAAAAATTGTGGGTCTAACTGTCCTTCTAACTCCCCCAAAGCATAATTAATCGGGTAACGTTTGCCATTGGCAGCGACCAATAATACTAAATTACCATCTGCTATAAAATAGGCGATTTGGTCAATGGGTATCGGTTGTAAACTGGTTCCCGATTTTACTAAAAAACGAGTCTTATATTGTTTTTCTTGTAGCTTGATACTTTGTGCTAATTGCTGATAATCAATAGCTATCTCTTTCTTTTCCAACGATTTATATTTATCAATAGCACGACTTAGCTCTACTTGCTTGACAGGCTTTAATAAATAATCAATGCTGTTTAATTGGAAGGCTTTGATGGCATATTCATCGAAGGCAGTCGTGAAAATAATAGGGCAATTGATAGTTACCGTTTCAAAAATTTGAAAACTTAAGCCATCTGTTAATTGGATATCCAAAAAGATTAAATCTATCCTATCGCCATTGGCATTGAGCCATTCTACCGCAGCGCGCACACTTTGCAAAGTTTGGATGACCTCAATCGACGGGTCACCCCTACTTAACAATCTTTGTAATTGTCGAATAGCAATTTGTTCGTCTTCTATGATAACTACTTTCATCTTTTTTACCTAGGTTTTAGTACCTAAAAACACTTTAAGGTTTGTGCTAATTATATACGTGCTCAACCAATACTCAAAAGTGGAACAAGTACTCGAAAAAAAGCATCGGTTTGTTCAATATCAATCTGCTGGTCGGACAATAAACTAAATCGTTGTTGGATATTTTTTAGCCCCATACCCATTGACTCAATCGGTGTCTTTAGCGGCGCATAATTATTTGTGATTTGGAGGGCATTCCCCATCAATTCTAATCGAATCACTAATGGATTTGCCGCATCAAAACCATTATGCTTCACCGCATTTTCTAATAATAATTGTAAAGTAAATGGAGGAATAAAATAAGTGTTATCCTTTAGCGCAGCGTAACTTTCTTCAATTTTCAAGCTCTCTCCAAAACGAGTTTTTAGCATAAAAATATAAGCCGACAAAGTCGTCAATTCTTTTTCTAAAGAAATGACTTCTTCCATTCTGTATTTCAGCACACTTCGATAAATATTCGATAACTGTTCTAGAAACTGAGTAGCTGCTGCTGCATCCTCTTGAATGAGTCCATTGAGCGTATTAAAATTATTGAACAAGAAATGTGGAGAGATTTGATTTTTCAATAAGGTCAACTGTGCTTTGGTATGCTCTTTTTCTAGCTTTTCGGCTTTCAGTGCAGTTGCTTGCCATTGATTTCTAAAATTTTTTAATTGATTAAAACCACTGGCAATCGCATTGATAAAAAATAGTTGCGTAAGCGTGAAAAGAATATGATACATACCGATACTATCATCTGCCCCTTGTTGAATCTCGTAAGTCTTTATTGGTAAATAAATCAGTAAGCCAAGTAAAACGACGGCCAAATAACTCAAACAAAAAGGCCATAAAACCCGTTTCCATAAGCTATTGGAAAGAATATATTTACGGTCTAAATAATTAATAATCAGTCGATTAATCTCAAAAAACGCACAAATAACCAATAAATATATGCCAAAAGAAATCCATTCAAAATACATTTCATTAAAAGCATGCGCAATAAAAAAACTCGTGAAAAGAGTCGTCCCCACCACTAATGGCAATAAGTAACGCAGGTATGTTTCAAAGTTCTTCATGATGGTCGGGAAAGTCCGTTTTTATAAATAATCAATCGCCTCTACTAATTCATAATCGTTGGCATACTCAATCAACTCTCTTAGAATAGGCGCGTGACCTGCTCCAAAAATAACTAAAATTCTATCTTCCTTAGAAGTCGTAATTTTATTGATATTAGAAAAGATGCGAATATTCCGCTTATACCAATCGGCTACTAAATCCGCCCCAGGAAAATCATTGCCCTTTCCCACTTTACAAAAGTCCATATAAAACCCATGTGACTGTTTGATAGATTCTGGCTGATTTATATTTTTAAAATATTGACGAATCGTCATGCTACGCAAATCTTCTTCAGATTTTTTCATTAGCGCCTCCGCAAACTTTCGCCCATTTTCTAAAGCAGACAATTGGTCATGTTCCGTCGCATAGTCCATCATTGTACCAAAGTCAAAACCTACGTCATTATTATCTACACAATAGACTTGTGAATGCCCCATCATTTTTGCCAACCGAAATCCAACTTGCTCATCTTCATTTCTAGTTAGGTCGTATGCTCCCGAAAAGTACTGCTGATAATGTGCTTGTTCAATAGAATCTACTCTTCCACCATAACTCCGTTCAATAGCAATTTTAGTTGGTTTAAATTTAGCTAAAGCAGCAGCTAAATCTTTGATTTCTGCCTGTCGCTTAGGAGTTAGGACATCGTCCGCCTCCATGTTATAGACATCTGCACCGGGGTTGTTCATGTGGTAAGCACCTAAGACCATCACTTGTGCTTTTTCACTTACGGTATCTGTCTTTTTGCTAAGTGCGAAAGCATAAATACTGATAATAAAAAAGGCGCTTAAAAGTGCTAATGAGTAATTTTTCATGATTGTTATTTTTATTTTAATAAAGCCTGTACGGAGTCTTGAATAAGTTTATTTTTTTGACGCTGAGGGACGCTGACAATTATGACTTTTTATGTTTGCTTCTTACTTCTTATTAATACATAATTACCAACATAATTTTTCGAGAGAAAACATAATAATTCTTAACTTCAAACAGCGTCTCTCAGCGTCAAAAAGAAAAATTTCGCACAAGCCTTTTTTTAAAGAGTGATTAATAGACTTTATTCTAAAATGGGTTGTAAAGGGATTAATTGAGGATTTTTGAGCTAATCAAGGCAAAAAAATTAAGAATAGCCTAGCTATTGTTCATTTTTTTAACATGAGCAAATAAAGATTCGAGGAATCTTTATTTGTGAACCGCTTGCGGATGGGCGGATTTACCTTAAAAAGACCAATTTAATCGCTACAAGATTTTTTAGAATAAAGTCTAATAAATAATTACAATTACAAAGAAACAGAAAGGTCCTCCTAATAGCTAGTTACTATGGCTAAAACAGGATTTTTACAATTTGAAATGGGATAATAACCATTTGAAAAACGCTTAATAATAGGAGCGGTAAACAAGCTAAAAAATAAGGTTAACTACGACCTAGAAATGTTGTCATAATAAGTCCATTTTTAACGAACTTAACCTTCCTTCGGGGTGTTATATGTATATCTATTTCTTCATCAAAATAGGCATATGAAAAACATAGCAGGTATACCAGAAAATGGTAAAAAAAGAGTGGTCATCGTTGGCGGTGGTTTTGGCGGATTAAAACTAGCTAAGTCCTTGAAAAAGAGCGACTTTCAAATCGTTTTGATTGACAAAAATAACTATCATCAGTTTCAACCGCTCTTTTATCAAGTCGCTACGGCAGGGTTGGAACCGAGCGCTATTTCTTTCCCTTTGCGGAAAGCTTTTCAGAACCAGCAACACATTCATTTTAGAATAGCTGGATTAGAGAAAGTAGATGCCGAAAGTCAAGCGATTCATACAGATATTGGGGTATTAAAATATGATTATTTGGTCTTGGCAATTGGGGCAGATACCAATTATTTTGGCAATCAAAATATCAAGCGCCATGCAACGCCCATGAAGTCACTCGGAGAGGCGATAAATCTTCGAAATACCATTCTAACCAACTTTGAAAAAGCGTTGAATGAGACCGACGAAAAAGTGGTCAATAGTTTGTTAAATTTTGTCATCGTGGGTGGTGGCCCAACAGGTACAGAGTTAGCAGGTGCTTTGGCAGAAATGAGAAATTATATTTTACCCAAAGATTATCCCGAATTAGATTTCAGTCGCATGAAAATCTATATCTTAGAAGCCGCAGCTAAAGTCTTAAATGGCTATTCCGAAGCATCTTCTGTCAAAGGTAAAAAGTAGTTAGAACAATTAGGCGTAAAAGTGATGACCGATACTTTTGTAAAAGATTACGATGGCAAATCAGTGCTTTTAGCAGATGGCAAAACATTGGCGACCGATACGTTAATTTGGGCAGCGGGTATCAAAGGAAATCCTGTTCATGGATTGGGTACAGACATTATCGGCAGAGGTGGTCGATTGAAAGTAGATGCGTATAATACAGTAGAAAACCATCCCAATATTTTTGCGATTGGTGATTTAGCTTTGATGGCTACCGAGAAATATGAAAACGGTCATCCACAAGTTGCACAG
>CALJVJ010000146.1 GCA_937974625.1 uncultured Saprospiraceae bacterium | reverse complement strand
AATTTATTTAATTGATAATCAATAGTTTGCGGTTCTGGCTAAGCATTTAATTTTTTGCTTATCGAGATAAGGAAGAAATTAAATGTGACGCCAGGTTCGTAAAATATTGGTTGTCAAGACGATAAAATTTAGACATACTCTAATGGCGTTTACATAACGTGTAGAACTTTACATTATTATTAAATTTAATGCCAAAGCAATATTTTAGACTAGCTCTAAGTTCAAACTTAATAAGTTTATGCTTATTTTCGTTTACAGAATAATTAAAATTACACAAAAAGGTTGCTAATCCGTGAGTCAACAAACTATACCAACAAAAATCAAGCATGCTTTTCTAAAAAGTAAAGAAAAGCTGAAAACAAAATTTCAGCCTGTACACGATAAGTGGTTAGCCATAAAAGAACAGTATCCTAAAGGTGCTTGGGTCGCCTTAATTGGCGGAAGCCTAGGTATATTTAGTATCTTATTCGTCACTATTTTTTTTATCTCTATTCGATTTGAGTTTTTTGATACCTTACCCACTTCCGAAGAATTAGAGGAAATAGAAAACAGCAATGCTTCCCAAGTTTATACAGAAGATGGGCAAGTATTAGGAAAATATTACTTACAAAATAGAATCAACGCTAGTCTCGAAGAAATTTCCCCTGATTTATTAAATGCTTTAGTAGCAACAGAAGATGTTCGCTTTTTTGATCACGATGGAGTCGATATAAAAGCGTGGATTAGAGTATTTTTTAAATCGGTACTGATGCAAGATGAGTCGTCAGGAGGTGGAAGTACATTGAGTCAGCAATTGGCTAAAAATTTATTTAAGCGGAAACGCTATAAAATGCTATCGCTACCCGTCAATAAAGTGCGAGAAATGATAATCGCCAAGCGATTAGAACGTATTTACTCTAAACAAGAATTATTGACGCTTTATCTAAATACAGTCTCTTTTAGTGATAATACTTTTGGGGTAAAAGTTGCTTCAAAACGATTTTTTAATACGAATCCTAAAGATATAAAACTCGAAGAAGCAGCGGTTTTAGTAGGTATGTTAAAGGGAACTACTTACTATAACCCATTAAACCATCCTGATAGAGCGCAAGAAAGACGAAATACGGTTTTATCCCAGATGGTAAAATATGGATATTTAGCTAAAAATAGTGTTGATTCCATTCAGACTAGGCCGATGAAATTGAAGTATTCAATGGAAGGAAATACAGAAGGTAGTGGCACGTATTTTAGAGAACACCTAAGACAAGAATTAAAAAGCTTATTGAAAGATATCAAAAAAGAAGACGGAAGTAATTACAGTATTTACACAGATGGATTAAAAATATACACCACGATTGATGCTCGATTACAGCAATATGCAGAGGAAGCAGTAGCCGAACACATGCGCAAATTACAAGCAGATTTTTTCAGTCATTGGAAAAAAGGCCCGTCCAAGGAGGTTCGTAAGGAAATTGAAAAACTTGTCCGTAAAACAGCTTTATACAAACGCCTAAAGAAAGAAGGGCAACCTCAAGCTATCATTGATGGACATTTTCAGAAAAAGCGAAAAATGACCATTTTTACTTGGGATGGAGAGGTGGAAAAAGAAATGAGTAAACTGGATTCTATTCAATACTACTTCATGTTGTTGAATACTGGTTTTCTTGCAATGGACCCAAAAAACGGACATATTAAAGCTTGGGTTGGCGGTATCGATAATAAATATTTTCAGTATGACCACGTGAAGTCGACTCGTCAAGTAGGGTCTACTTTTAAACCTTTGGTTTATGCGGCGGCTTTAGAACAAGGGACTCCACCTTGTGAATATATTCACAATCGATTGACTATTTATACTGAGTACGATGATTGGAAACCAGAAAACTCAGATGGAAATTATGGTGGTGTTTATTCAATGGAAGGAGGATTGAGTAATTCTGTAAATGCCGTGACCGTCGATTTAATCATGCGGTCAGGTATAGATTCTGTAAAATATTTGGCAGAGCAATTAGGGGTTACTTCTACTATTCCTGCGGTGCCCTCCATCGCTTTGGGAACAGCAGATATTTCTTTGTTTGACATGGTGAAAATATATGGTGCATTTGCCAATAAAGGATTGAAAGCTACCCCAACATATATTCGAAGGATAGAAACTAAGACAGGAGAGGTTTTATTAAATCTGGACGAGGAACAAGTCGAGCAAGAACAAGTAATGAAAGAAGAGACTGCCATCATCATGACCAAGATGTTGCAATCAGTTGTAGACAGTGGTACTGCTCGTCGCTTACGGTATCAATATCATCTAAAAAATGATATCGCAGGAAAAACAGGAACAACTCAGAACCATTCAGATGGTTGGTTTATGGGGTATACACCAGATTTAGTGGCAGGTGTTTGGGTTGGAGCAGAATCACCAAAAGTACATTTCAGAACGATAGGTCTAGGTCAAGGCGCAAATATGGCTTTGCCTATATGGGGAAGATTTATGAATAAAGTCTATAAAGACCCACAGTTTCGTCAATGGGAAAAATCTAGATTTGACCAATTACCTGATTCCTTGTCTTGGGAAATGGATTGTGCACCGTATTTGGAGGAAATGCCCATATTTGTAGACTGGGAGAATTTAGAAGAAGTTCCGAGTACTATTTTTGAAACTATATTTGGTAAAGAAAAAGAGGAACAAATTATCAAAGAAAAACAAGCTCGTACACGAACGAATAGAACCGACAATCGTCCTGCAACTAAACCACGAAAAAAACGGAAACCTAAGAAGAAGAAAAAGAAGAAAAATATTTTTGAACGAATATTTGGGAAGAAAAATTAAAAGGCAAAGGACTTAAGTTTCATTTGATACAATTAAGATGTAAGAAGTACTTCTACCACCACCTTTCTCTTTTTGGAGGATGTCCTTTTGTTCTAAATCTTGAATATCTCTTAGTGCAGTATCCCTAGAACATTTACCTATTCGCCGCACAATATGCGGCGAATAGGTCATTTAATCACCGCATTTCCGATTTAAAGAAGTTCCAAATAGAATCGTCTGGCATATCCGCTACCAAATCAACCGCCTCTGATGTCACAGGATGTTGAAAACTCAGCTTCCATGCGTGAAGATGGATAGAACGGTCTTTATTACCTCGTCTTGCACCATATTTCACATCTCCTTTTATCGGCGAACCTATTTTAGCTAATTGTGCTCGAATTTGATGATGCCTACCCGTTTCCAAATCAATTTGCAGTAAGGTATAATTATCACTTTTGCTTAAAACTTTATAATTTAAAACTGCTTTTTTCCCACCTTTTATTGGTTCTTCAAAAACTTGCGTTTTATTAGCTTTTTCGTTTTTTCTAAGGTAATGAACAAGCTGACCTTCGGTCGTCTTCGGCGCTTTTTTAACAACCGCGAGATACGTCTTTTGGATAGTTCTTTCTTGAAATTGAGCGTTCATTCTAGCCAATCCTTTTTTAGATTTCGCTAATACAACCACGCCACTAGCAGGTCGGTCAATACGATGTATGATAAACAAGTTGGATTTTGCATAAATCTCGCCTAAATCTTGTAAGGATTTTTCCTCCGTTTTGTCAGGTTGGATAGGGACACCTGCAGGCTTATTGAAAGCTATTAATTGATTGTTCTTATATAGCACCCAATCGCTAATTTTGGGACTTTCTGCTTTCAATTCTTCCATAATCTTTTATAATGCTGACTTGTTAAATCAACGGATTATTCCGATGATAATACTGCTGCTATTTCGTTAATTTAATCCACCTCTTCGTAATCAATAAAATCTCCTCTAGGATTGGTATCCTCTCTACGGATTTCTACTTCTCCTTCTTCTCGATTGTCTTCTACTGTTTTTTTACCCTCACTTAAGGAAGGACGGAACATAAATTTATACATAAAATAAAGGATTGCCCCAAGTACTAAATATTTCATGATAATCTAATTTGAATCTTTTGTTGGTTCAGTTGTTTCTGATTCTTTATTTTCAAAATTTACTTTTACTTCTGCTTCAACATCCCATCCTGCTCTTAATTCTTCGATACTCGCTGTAGATATTCTTTCTGGTTGTAATTTTTTGTCGTAGTTGCCTGTACTCCACCGACCATCCTCGTCCAAATCCTCAATTACTTTGAGTGAATATTTGCCAGGTAATAGAGCCGAGAAGGATTCTTTGTATTCTTTTTGATTTTGAACAGCAAACGCTTTAACTACATTTTCTCCCAAAAGTAATTGAAACCAATAACTTTTCGTGCTATCCATCTCTGTAGCTGTCAAATTAATGGTACCAAATTCATTTTTTGGTTTCACTATATAATTTAACAAAATAGTATCTGCATTCGGTTCATCGTACCAATCAATAATTGCTCCTGGTAATATTTCTAATTGGTAATTGGCATTCTCTTCCCATTCGTGAGTGACAATTAAGGTTCTTTTTATCACACTATCTACTTTATACTTAGCTAACAAACGAGGACCTTTTTGTATGATAGGAGCTATAGTCGTATCATTTGCAGTGGTTGCTAAAGCTGTTGCTACGGTATCTTCTCTGAAAATAGCAGTAGAATCTGTGATAATAACTCTAATAGGTTTTTCTGTTGCATCGGAATTTAACGTATCAACTATTTCAATAGCAGTACTATCCATATCAATGCTATCAATAGCAGGTTGCTGGATAGTTAATTTCCTAAAATTGACCAGTGAAGTATCTAGATTTTTAATAGGATGATTAAAAGTGAGTGGAAGTGGCTTAAAAGGATTTAAAGGAATTTTGTCTTCTGCATTTCGTTCTCTAGTCAAGGCAAGCGCTGTTGTATTTCTGGCTAATGCTCGAACTTGAAGCGTATCAACTAAAGTGTCTCGATGAAAATAAAAATTCCAATCCAAAGAATCTTGTAAATTATACCAATAGCGTATGGTGTCTCCTTCTGTCTCTTTATACATCTCCTGCCCAACTACATCATAGTCGATAGTAGCATCATAAGGTGGTCGTTTAAAACCCATTTTTACAAAACCATATGTAGAAGCCTCCATTTTTGGTTTTCCTAGCGTTGTATTTTCTTCAAATAATTGAATTTGAATAGTTGTCTCTGTGGAATCATTAATGATAATAGAATCTAAGGTAAAACCAATACGCTCTTTAGGAATATTAAAGAGGTAATTTAAATCTTGGTCCTCTAATGCAAAACCTTTAAATGCACCTGCCTTGAGGTATTTAATGGTGAAATTTCCATCGTTATCTGCTTTTCCAAAATAATAAGGCTTTTCGGTTCGTACGACGGTATCTGCAAAGTTTTCGTAGAGCATGAAAAGTGCATCAGGAATAGGGTCTCCCGTTAAAACATCAGTGATTGTACCAGACATTTCTAACGAATCAATATAATCACCTGTGGAAAAAAGAAATTGAAGGTTTTCGACTTCATTTCCTTCTGTTAAATCTTTGATGGATTCGCCAAAATTAATCGCATAAGTCACCCCTTCTTTTAAAACTTCTTCTTCATTGAATTGAAATTCAGCAGTTTTAAAGCCTTTGACACGCTTTACTTTTGGGATATATTGCAAAGGTGGAGACACGACTACTTGTTTAATCACATCTCTCAATTCGATGTATTCATCAAAGACTAATTGTATATCTTTTTTTTCAAAGTTAGTTTGGAAATTAGGGGTAGATAATTCCGTAATTAGATTGGGAGGGAAAGTATCTCTTGGTCCACCACCTAAAGGCTGTTGTTGGGCACAGGACGAGGTGACCGTGTACAAGCTTAATAAATAGAACAGTGGCAGTAGTATACTGCTTGCAATGGAATAAATAAGGAGTTTCCTTGAAGTTTCTGCAGTTGTATTTTCCTCTTTGATATGCTTGCCTTTTTTATTTTTAGAAAACATTAATTCTTTTTCCTACTAAAATAGAAGGTTCGATAAACTATATTAGACGATAAATGAAGTGATAACTTTTTGATAACATGGTTTGAAACTATTTTGGTCAAAGTCTGAAGACTTTGGAACAGGATAGGATGATTCCTGTGCTAACCAGACCTTCTACCAGTTAAGCTAAATCCGCTAATTCCATCCACCTCATTTCTTTTTCGTCTAGTTCTTCCGATAGCTCTCCTAATTCTTTAGAATATTTTTCAATGTCTTCTGTCGAGATATTGGTATCGTTGAATTTTTCGGTAATTATTGCCTTTTTTTCTTCTAATTTCTCAATCTGTTTTTCCAATCGTTTAAATTCTTTTTGTTGGTCTCTCGTTAGTCCAGGGGTCGTTTTTGATTGGAATGCAGGTTTTTCTTTTTTCTCTTTCACGACCATTGATGCTAATCGCCTATCTTCAATTGCTTTGGCTTTTTCAAAAGCTCGATACTCTGTATAGGTTCCGTTATAATCTTTGATTTTTCCTTGCCCTTGAAAGACAAATAAATGCTCGACTATTTTATCCATAAAATAACGGTCGTGCGTGACAATAATGACACAACCAGGGAACTCCATTAAAAAATTCTCTAAAATGTTTAATGTTAAAATATCCAAATCATTCGTCGGCTCATCCAGAATTAAAAAGTTAGGATTTTCCATCAAAACGGATAGTAAATACAACCGTCTACGCTCTCCACCACTTAATTGAGAGATATAAACGCGCTGTTGTTTTCTATCAAACATAAACCGTTCACAAAGTTGTTCTGCTGTCAACTTCTGCCCCTTATCCATTGGAATAAACTCCGCAATATTCCGAATGTAGTCAATAATAGTTTGGTCTTTATCTAACTGAATCCCGTCTTGATTATAATATCCAAAAACAGTATTTCCCCCTATCACCACTTTACCAGAATCCGTTCGCAGTTGCTTCGTTAAAACCTTTAAAAAAGTGGATTTCCCTACACCGTTTGGCCCTACAATACCAACTCGCTCCTTTTGTCTAAATTTATAATCAAAATCTTTGACTGCCACAAAATCTCCAAAGCTCTTACTAATATTATGCGCTTCTAGAATCTTTTTGCCCATACGCTGTCCCTTAATCCCGATGATTACTTCTGAATTATCGATTTTCTGCGTTGCCTTCTCTTTGATTTCGTGAAATTTGTCTACTCTTGATTTAGCTTTTGTCCCCCTAGCTTTAGGTTGTCTTCGGACCCATTCTAATTCTCGCTTCATCAATTTTTTTGTACGGTCCAAAACCGTTGCTTGATTTTCTTCCCTCGCCGATTTCTTTTCTAAAAAGTCAGAATAACTTCCTTTATAACGATATAAAACACCACCATCTAATTCGACAATATGACTACAAACTCGTTCTAAAAAATAACGGTCGTGCGTCACCATTAATAAGGTGATGCGATTTTGTTGCAGGTATTCTTCTAACCACTCAATCATTTCTAAGTCCAAATGGTTGGTAGGCTCATCTAAAATCAAAAATTCTGGATCATCGATAATTAACTTGGCTAAAGCCAAACGCTTTTTCTGCCCACCTGATAATTCAGAAATTTTCTGAGTAAGGTTGGTTATGTTCAGTTTAAATAAAACCTCCTTAAACTTAGACTCAAAATCCCAAGCTTTCAGGTCATCCATTTTCGCCAAAGCTGCCTCCATTTTTTCAGGCTTGTCTTGAAAAATCAATGCTTCTTCATAATCTCGTAAAGCCGCCATCATTGGATTATCGGAACTAAACACTGCATCTAAGACCGTAGTCGACCCTTCAAAATCTGGGTCTTGTACCAAATACCCAACTTCAATATTTTTATACAACCAAACTTTTTGATTTTCGCCTTCTGGTGGTTCTATCCCTGCAATCACTTTCAATAGCGTCGACTTACCCGCACCATTTTTAGCAACAATGGCAATTTTCTCTCCTTTACTGATTTGAAAATCAATTTCATCAAATAGCACCTTTTCTCCGTAGGTCTTGCTAACATTTTCTAAAGTAAGGTAATTCATGTTTTCTAGAAGTCAGAGGTCTGACAGCGCAGCAGTCAGACCGTTTTACTGTCAGATTAAGTAATAATATTGCTAAATCGGCGGTTAAATCCTGCGATTCCTTGCAGGCCGCCCGTATGAACTGCTAAGATACTACTTCCTTTAGGGAAATAATCATTTTTTATTAAATCGTAAATTCCGTAAAAAAGTTTTCCTGTGTAAACAGGTTCTAGTTGAATATTATTTTCTTTTTTAAAGGTATTGATAAAGTCGATTAAGGTTGGTTTAAATTTAGCGTAACCTCCGAAGTGGTACTGGGTATTTATTTGCCAATTGTTGTACTTTTTTTCTCCTAATAACTCTTCAATATCTTTTTGATGAAAATTTCCTTTTAAAGCAGAAAAGCCCAATACCTTTTGCCGCCCATCCAAGCCTTTAATAATGCCACTTAAAGTACCTCCCGTTCCACAGGAAGCACACCAGTAATCTGGTAATGCTGTCAATTGGCTAGTTACTTCTTCGACCAATTCACTACATCCTTTAATAGCTCTTTCATTCGTACCACCTTCTGGAATTAAATAGAAGTTACCAAAATTAGCTCTTACTTGTTGTTGATAAACTATATCTTCTTTTTTTCTATAATCTGAACGGGAAATAAAATGCAACTCCATTCCAACTTCTTCCGCATAAGCTAATGTTGGATTCAATGGCTCGATTCGTTCTCCTCTAATTAATCCAATCGTTTTAAAACCGAAAACTTTTCCAGCCGCAGCGGTTGCATAAATATGATTAGAAAAAGCACCACCAAAAGTGAGTAAGGTATTTTGTTGCTCCTTTTTTGCGGCAAGCAGATTGTATTTTAGTTTACGCCATTTATTGCCGGAAACTTGAGGGTGGATTAAATCATCTCTTTTTATCAATAGTAGGATACCTTTGCTTTGGAGCAAATCATGCTGAATCTCTTGAATAGGGGAATCGATTGATTGTTTAAAAGAATCTACCAAAGGAACGATTTTTTGCAAAAATGAGTATTTATATTAGTAGATACCACCACAAATTCAAAAACATTAAAATGCAAAACAATGAGTACATCCATAAAAGAACTAGATAAGCTGTTTGAAAGTGAATTATATAGGTACTTCCATGACGACTTTTTAGATATAGAACGGACAAAACAAGAATGGATATTTATTCAAAAATGTTGTGCCTTAAAACCCAACGATAAAATATTGGATTTAGCTTGTGGACATGGCAGACATGCGAATTTTCTGACAACATTAGGGTATCCTACGACTGGAATTGATTTAAATCATCCTTTTATTGAGCAAGCTAAAATTGATGCGCAAGAAAAAGGATTAAATACTCAATTTATCGAACAGGATATTTTAGAAATTGATTACCAAGCAGCATTTGATACTATTCTGTTCTTATTTAATTCTTTAGGCTTTTTTGATAGAAAAGATGCCAAGTTGTTATTGACAAAAATCAGCCGTGCTTTAAAAATTGGTGGGAAAGCTTTTATCGATACTAAAAATAGAGACCATCTAATCAAAGAATTACAATCCTGTAATATCACCGAAAAAGGAGAAGATTTAATGATTGACAGATTGAGTTTTGACCCAATTCATGGTACAACTACTAATAATCGAATTTATATCAAAGACGGAAAAAGATTTGACGCGCCTTTTACCATGACCGCTTACAGCTATACCGACTTCCTTCAATTATTAAATGATACAGGGTTGAAAATAATTCAGACTTGGGGTAGTTGGCGTGGTGATATTTTTAATCAGGACTCCAAAAGGATTATCTTTCTCTTAGAGAAAATCACTTAGCTTGCAACTCTATTATATTTCCCCTAAATTTGTTCACTCATTATAAAAAATGACTATGCAAGTATCTCCAAACATAATTATTAGCATTATTATAATTCAGGATTCAACCCGTAATCTGTGAAAATGCTAGAAGTTTGGATTAAAAAAGCGTTGACAGATTAAGTTTGTCAACGCTTTTTTAGTTTTTGTAGCGCCAAGCGCTGCTTGGTGCCTCGTATTTGATACCAAGCAGCGCTTGGCACTACCCAAAATTTAAAAGTATCTTTGCGCCGTCAAATTAAGAAAATAATCATTTGTTATGTATAAAATAGAAAAATCGCTCCACCTGCCAAGTATCGATAAGGACATCTTAGCCTTTTGGGAAGAACAAGATGTATTTGCTAAAAGTGTCAATCAACGTTCAGAAGATAACAGCTTTGTATTCTACGAAGGACCGCCTTCTGCGAATGGAAAACCTGGAATTCACCATGTCATGGCAAGAGCGATTAAAGATATTTTTTGTCGGTACCAAACGATGAAAGGTAAGCGAGTAGAACGAAAAGGTGGTTGGGATACGCACGGTTTGCCGATTGAATTAGCGGTAGAAAAAGAATTGGGTATCACCAAAGAAGATATTGGCAAAAAGATTTCTGTGGATGAGTATAACGCCAAGTGTAAGGAAACAGTGATGCGGTATAAGGATTTGTGGGATGATTTGACCATTAAGATGGGCTATTGGGTAGACTTGGAAAATCCGTATGTAACTTATGAAAACGAGTACATCGAATCTGTTTGGTGGTTGCTAGCACAGATGTATAATAAGGGTTTATTGTACAAAGGATTAACGATTCAGCCTTATTCGCCTGCGGCAGGAACGGGATTGAGTTCGCATGAATTGAATATGCCGGGTGCTTACCAAGATGTAAAAGATACGTCGGCAGTAGCAATGTTTAAAGTGACCAAAGACGAAACGTCTGATTTCCTTTTTGACGCCGCTGATGAAGATGTTAGAATCATCGCATGGACGACGACGCCTTGGACTTTGCCTTCTAATACCGCTTTGACGGTTGGACCAAAAATCAAGTATGTAAAAATCAAAACCAATAATGTTTACACCAAACTACCTGTGAGTGTTGTAATGGCAGAGGATTTGGTACCGAAATGGTTTGGTGGCAAAAATCAACATGAGATTTTAGCAAAGAGCGATACTTTTATTGGTAAAGCATTGGATGGTATCCGCTATGAGCAACTATTGCCTTTTGGCAATGAAATCGAAGAGTTGAATGGGAAGACAGATGCCTTTAGAGTAATTCTTGGAAATTTTGTGACGACCGATAGTGGTACGGGAATCGTACACACTGCGCCTTCGTTTGGTGCGGATGATAGAGTAGTTGGTGCAGCAAATGGCATTGGTGCATTGACCTTAGTGGACAAGCAAGGGAAATTCAAAGATTCTGTAGGACCATTTTCTAATCGATATGTGAAGAATTATAAAGATGCAGAAGATTATGTTGATGTAAACGTGGATATTTCTGTGCATTTAAAGCAGAATAACCAAGCTTTTAATGTCGCAAAATACGAGCACAATTATCCGCATTGCTGGCGTACAGATAAGCCGATTTTATATTATCCGTTGGATAGTTGGTTTGTCAAAGCAGCGTCTGTGAAAGAAAGAATGTCGGAGTTAAACGATACGATTAATTGGAAACCTGCTTCTACTGGAACAGGACGTTTTGGTAAGTGGTTAGAAAATTTACAAGATTGGAATTTATCTCGTTCTCGTTATTGGGGAACACCGCTTCCAATTTGGAGAACCAAGGTCAATGAAGACGCAGGAGAAGTAGCCAAAGAAATCTGTATCGGTTCTATAGCACAATTACAAAAAGAAATTGATAAGGCGAATGCAGCTTTAGGTAAAGAACAAGTCGTTCCTAGTGATTTACACCGCCCTTATATCGATGATATTGTATTGGTGTCGGATGAAGGCGAACCAATGTATAGAGAATTAGATTTGATTGATGTGTGGTTTGATAGTGGCTCAATGCCTTATGCACAATGGCATTATCCTTTTGAAAACGAGCAAAAGTTTAAGACCAATTTCCCAGCAGATTTTATTGCGGAAGGAGTGGACCAAACACGTGGTTGGTTTTATACCTTACATGCGATTGGGACGATGGTATTTGACCAAGTTGCTTTCAAAAATGTCGTGTCGAATGG
>CALJVJ010000145.1 GCA_937974625.1 uncultured Saprospiraceae bacterium | reverse complement strand
AGTAATACTACTTTGTCACTTTGGATTTGGACTGACCTTAGAGATTTTGGTGTTAAGAAAATTATTGAAAAAAGGCAAAAGAGTACCCTTGTTTGAGCATGAAGAATGGCAATTCTGAACCCGAAGGGACGGGATGCCAGTTTGGGTACGGATGCCTTTTTTCAATGATTTTTAACCAAAATATCTACAGTCTTGAATTTTTGTTTCTTTTTTTTCAAGAAAAAAGAAAAGAACTAAACACATTTTTTAAAGTGATAAAGTAGTATTACCTAAACAAACTTTTGCGAATCTCTTGTGTGTTCTATCTTTTGTGGTTCAAGAAGTCTCTAACTGTCCTTTTCTCATTTTTATTAAAACCTTTAAGTTATTAAAAATTACCACAGAGCTATAACAAAAATCATATCCACTAAAAATAAATTTATTAAAACCCCTTCTCCTCCCTCATTTTTTAATACCTTGCTAATCCGTAACTACGCCTACTTTTCCTAAAGTCAAACAATCATGAAAGTAACCGAAAAATCTACTTCCAAACCTATCAGTCCTAAGAAAAAATTTGTCCTAGCTATCTTGGATTTAGCTAAGAATGACCCAGAAATTCGGGAATTACAGCCCAATCCTGAATTGCGGAAAGCTGCGATTGTACCCAATCTGACTTTAGACAGAATGATAGCGATTTATTTGGATGGTTATGGGGACCGACGTGCCGTAGCTGAGCGAAGTTATGAGCTAACCGAATTGGCAAATGGAAAAAAAGGACGTACCTACTTACCAAGTTATGCGGCTATTTCTTATAAAGAATTAAGTAATCGAATTAAAGCCGTCGCAAATGCTTGGCGATATCACCCTGATTTTGGAGTCCAACCTGAAGAATTTGTTGCCATTATTGGCTTTACAAGTATTGATTTTACGGTGTTAGATTATGCTTGTGCTTTTGCGCAGACAGTGACAATTCCGATGCAAAGTAGTACCTCTGGTGCTGATTTAAGTGAAATATTTGGCAATACAGAACCTGCTGCTTTAGCTGCTAGTATCCATGATTTGGTGCTCGCTGCAGAACATGCCGTACAGCAACCTTCGATTCGTAGTCTAATCGCCTTTGATTATGACGAAGGAGATGATAGCGAACGAGCGCAATTTGAAATTGCCAAAGAAATTTTACTTGAAGCAGGTGGAGACACTCAACTAATAGCAATAAAGGAATTAATAGCCTACGGAACCACACACGATTTTACTTTTTTACCCCCTCACAAAGCTGGTGATGAACGAATGACTGGTATTATCCATTCTTCGGGTAGTACGGGTAAGCCTAAAGGGGCAATTATGCCCGAACGAGCTATCAAGCACACTTGGTTAGGCAAAGCTACTCAAGTGCCTAAAGTGACTTTAATGTTTGCACCACTGAACCATATCATGGGACGGAATGCTTTGATTAACACCCTTAATAACGGTGGGACCGCTTACTTTACCTTGAAGTCCGATATGTCTACTTTGTTTGAAGATATTCGCTTGGCTCGTCCCACTTTTCTGACCTTCTTCCCAAGAGCTTTTGAATTGATTTATCAAGATTATCAAAATGAGGTGGCACGGCGTATGCGAGCAGGCGAAACGGATAAAGCAGCCGTACAAAAAGCCGTCAAATCGGAAATGAAATATACCTATTTGGGCGATAGATTGAGAGGTGGTGTCGTGGGTTCTGCTCCAACTTCTCCTGCTGTTAGGGATTTTATCCGAGAATGCTTTGATATTTTGTTGATGGATGGATATGGCAATACAGAATCGGGCACAGGGTCAGTGACCATTGATGGTATTATTGACCGTACAACGGTTATGGAGTATAAATTAACAGATGTTCCAGAATTGGGTTATTACACCACCGACAAACCGTTTCCAAGGGGTGAATTATGTATCAAAAGTAAATGGGGCATCACAGGATATTATAAACAACCAGAAGCTACTAAAGGACTTTTTGATGAAGAAGGGTTCTCGCTCACAGGCGATATTGTAGAGGAGCGTGCACCAGACCATTTGGTGGTGGTTGATAGACGAAAAGATGTGCTTAAATTGTCGCAAGGAGAATATGTAGCAGTCGGCACCTTAGGCACTGTTTTCGAAGCAGAAAGTGCGGTTATCAAACAAATTTATATCTATGGAAATTCTCACCGAGCCTATTTACTAGCGGTAATTGTGCCTGAAATGAAAGTGGTGAAAGGTATCTTGGGGGAGTCCATTTCTGAAAATCAGTTAAAAGGATTAATTCGAGAAGAACTACAGAAAGTTGCCCAAAAAGAAGGACTTAGAAGTTTTGAAGTGCCTAGAGATTTCCTTATCGAATCTGAGCATTTTAGTCAGCAAAATGGGTTATTGTCTAGTGTTCGAAAACGATTGAGGCCTGCCCTAAAAAAGAAATATGCACCACAGTTGGAAACTTTATATAAAAATCATGACCAAGGAAATGAAGCGGAGTTACTCGCGCTCAAAGACCCCAATTCGTCTTTAACAATTTTAGAACGATTGGTGAAATTATTAGAAGCTAATTTGGGCATTAAAGGAATTGATTTAAGTAAAAAAAGAACTTTTACGGAACTAGGCGGCGATTCTTTAGGTGCGGTGATGTTCTCAAATGTTATTGATGAATTTTTTGATGTCAATATTCCAGCCGATACACTTTTGAGTCCAACGGGAAATCCGCAACATTGGGCCAACTTAATCGAAAAGGCGCAAGGACAAAGTCAATCAAATAGACCTACTTTCAAAACCATTCATGGCAAAAAGGCTAAATTGGCTTTTGCCAAAGATTTGGCGTTGGCTCGTTTTTTAGGCCAAGACGTCATTGATAAGGCGGCTACTATTCAAGAAATAGTGGCTACCCCAAATACGGTATTATTGACAGGCGCTAATGGGTTTTTAGGCCATATTCTCTGTTTAGCCTGGTTAGAACGAGTCGCAAAAACCAACGGAAAAGTGGTCTGCATTATTCGTGCAGCCGATGACCAAGCTGCTAGAAAACGGTTGAACAATGCTTTTCAAGGCAAAGATGCTAGTATGGAAACTTCATATAATCAATTGGCAACTAAGCACTTAGAAGTCTTAGCAGGAGATATTGCTGAAATTAATTTCGGCTTAAGTGATGCTAATTTTCAACGCTTGTCAAGGGAAGTAGATAGAATTTGCCATCCCGCAGCTTTAGTCAATCACCGTTTTGAATACGAGCATTTATTTGGACCTAATGTGGTCGGTACCGCCGAAATTATTCGATTGGCAATTACCTATCGAAAAAAGCCGATTGATTTCATTTCGTCCGTAGCCATAGAAAGATATTTGGATACTAGCCAAATTAATAATGAGTCTTCTCCCCTATTAGCTCAAGTCAAATTGACCAGTCATTATGCGGCTGGTTATGGTATTAGTAAATGGAGCGCAGAGCACTTATTAAAAAATGCTAGTGAACAATTTGATTTACCCGTCAATGTTTTTAGAAGTGATATGATTTTGGCACATCAGCAGTACAAAGGGCAAATCAATAGTGCCGATATGCTGACTCGCTTGCTTTTCAGTATTATTACGACTGGTTTAGCTCCTGCCTCTTTTTATCAAAAAATAGAAAATGGTGGTGCTCAAAAAGCACATTATGATGGCGTTCCTGTTGATGTGATTGCTAAAGCGGTGGTAGAAGTCGGCGACACCAAACAAACTGGTTTTCAAGTCTTAAATGTGCAGAATTATCATCAAATGGATGGGGTTTCTTTAGACAGCTTTGTGGATTGGATTGAATCCGCTGGCTATCCAATTCAACGTATTGCAGAGCATCAAAAATGGTTTGAAAGAATGCAGGACAAACTTAATACCTTACCTGAAGCACAGAAACAACAATCTGCTTTGGATATTCTAGTGGCATATAGTCGACCTTATCCACAAATAGCCAACGCTTCGGGGTGTGAAAATTTTCAAAGCCTAATTCGGGAAATAAATGCAGGGTCGGACATTCCTCATTTAACAGAATCCTATATCCATAAATGCTTGAAAGATATGCGATTACTGGAAATATTGAAATAATTTCAAGTCAACTGTTCCCCTAAATATTATAATACTTAGTTTTTGTAATATCGAGACTAGAGGAGTCATATTTTTCTATAATCTCTTGTTCCCCTTGCGTGATAATCGTATTGATACCAAATTTAGATTGGATAATACCATTTATTACTTTGGCAGAATGGATGAGCTCATTTTGGGAATTGTAATAGATACAAATACCGCCTTCTTTTAAAGTCGATTTAGTGCAAGGCTGGTAATAGTTCTCGGAGATAAGTAGGTCTAATTTCTTTTGGTCTAAGAGAAACCAAAACTTTGAATCCAGGAAAGTAAACCCATGACAATTGAAGTGGTTATTATAATTTAAATTTGGAACTACCTTTGAGGTGGCTGCTTTATCTAACCTTTTACCATCCAAATCAAAAACAATAGGATAAGTTGCATGTCCTTCCAACTTTTTAAGCGCAACAAGGTTGGTTCCCTTTTTTGTGTAAACATAATACTCTTCAAATCCTGTGATAAAAGATACTTTTACCCAAGATTTCTCATTGGAGTCGAAAAAATTATAATAATAACGTTCTGAGATTTCGTATAAACTTATTTGACCCGTTTCAAACGATTCAATAATATTACCAATACTTTTCAAAATAAAAAAAATTGATATTAAGAATAAAGTTGATATGCAAACTTATTAATTCAACTAAAAAAGTAACAGTCTAAATAGCGTTTTTTTAATTTTTTTAACAATTTTTGATAAATATTACCAATAGCATAACTTCAATCGCCATTAGATTAATTGTGCACTTAATAGCGTTTCGTTTTAAAATTAATATAGTATGACCAATAAAAAAGTACATAGTTTTAGCGATGATATATTAGCAGATTTAGATGCTGTGGACTTGGCTACTTTAATTAAAAATAAAGCGGTCAGTGCCTCGGAGGTAGTAGAAGCAACCATTAAACGTGCTCAAAAAGTAGAACCTCAAATCAATGCGATTGTCATTGATTGCTTTGAAAAAGGATTGACTACTGCCAAACAACCTTCATCGGGATTTTTTGCAGGTGTTCCTACTTTCATCAAAGATTTGACACATATTGAGGGGATTCCTACCCGTTTTGGTACAGCAGCATTGGCAGAAGTAGGACCATCCACTAAAACAGACCCGATTGCAAAGCAAATTTTCGACCAAGGGTTTATTCATTTAGGTAATAGTTCTTTGCCAGAATTTGGCTTTACTTGTTCCACCGAATTTCCCGATAAAGCACCTACTCGTAATCCTTGGAATACAGAACATTCCGTCGGAGGTTCTTCTGGAGGTGCGGCTGCTTTGGTGGCTGCGGGTGTTGTGCCAATTGCACATACGGCGGATGGTGGTGGTTCAACTCGTATTCCAGCAGCATGCTGTGGATTGGTGGGTTTGAAAGGAAGTCGAGGACGATTATTAAAATCTAGTGCTTTTGAAAAAGGGGCGGTTGATATTGCTATTGATGGTGTGGTGACTCGGTCGGTCAGAGATACGGCTTACTTTTATGCTGAAGCAGAAAAATATTACCACAATCCTAAATTGCCAAAAATAGGACTTGTCGAGGGCGCTTCTAAGCGAAAATTTACTATTGGTTTTACCAGTGATGCGTCTAAAGGGAACAAAGCCAATGAAAAAATGAAACAAGAATTGGAACAAACGATTACCCTTTTGGAATCTTTGGGGCATACGGTCAAACCTGTCCAATTACCATTCACCGACCAATTAGCCGATGATTTTGCAGTAATTTGGGGCATGGGGGGCTTCTTTTTAAATCATTTTGGGAATAAATTGGCGGACCCAACTTTTGATTCGACTAAACTGACCAATCTGACAAAAGGCTTATCCAGCTATTTGGCTAAACGTTTTTATAAAATTCCATTTTCTGTTTATCGACTTCGAAAAACTTATCATACCTATGCTAAAATGTTTGGGGACTTGGATATAGATTTGGTCTTGACGCCCACCCTCTCTCATGAAACCCCTGAATTGGGCTATTTAAGTATGAATC
Organism: uncultured Saprospiraceae bacterium; assembly: GCA_937974625.1. GTDB lineage: Bacteria > Bacteroidota > Bacteroidia > Chitinophagales > Saprospiraceae > JAFMDF01. Next base: position 696 of record CALJVJ010000145.1, on the reverse strand, counting down.
TTTCGTTTCAAGACCATTTCGACCGTATGAAAAAATGGGCTTGTTTTACCCCTTACACCAATGCCACGGGTGGACCGTCTATTTCTCTCCCTTTGTGTCATGACAACACAAATGACCTTCCTTTGGGGATGATGCTTTGGGCCAATCATGGACAGGAAGGATTATTATTGGACATTTCTTATCAATTGGAAGCGGCACAGCCATGGCGGAAGATTACGGATGTTGTTTTTTAATCACCTAGTGAAAAAATACATGGTTAACATAGTTTTCTAAACTAGCATTCACTGAGCATAGGCTTGACAAAGCTGTACTTGGTGGTGTATTTAAGCCATTTGATGTTTTTCATCATCGGTATGTTGAGTATTTGTATAGGAAGCCTATCATTAATCCGTGGGGAAATAGCTACTCTTCCTCACGGATTTTATTTCCCAACGGATTTAGATTAATTCTATTATTACTCTTAATACTACTTTATCACTTTGGATTTGGACTGACCTTAGAGATTTTGGTGTTAAGAAAATTATTGAAAAAAGGCAAAGGAGTACCCTTGTTTGAGCATGAAGAATGGCAATTCTGAACCCGAAGGGACGGGATGCGAGTTTGGGTACGGATGCCTTTTTTCAATGATTTTTAACCAAAATATCTACAGTCTTGAATTTTTGTTTCTTTTTTTTCAAGAAAAAAGAAAAGAACTAA
>CALJVJ010000144.1 GCA_937974625.1 uncultured Saprospiraceae bacterium | reverse complement strand
AATAGGATTTACCGCTTTTTTATTACTCGCTTTTGAGCTGAACTTAATGGCTCAAAACACCCAGCCCAACATCGTTTTTATCCTCGCTGATGATTTAGGATACGGTGATTTAGCGAGTTATGGACATCGCCATATCAAAACACCTCACCTTGATAAATTAGCGGACGAAGGCATTAAGTTTACCAATTTTTATAGCCCGTCTCCTTTATGTTCCCCATCACGTGCAGGTTTTCTAACAGGTCGAACGCCTTATCGCACTGGTATTAAAAGTTGGATTCCGCAGGGACAGGACATTTATTTACACCAAGAAGAACAAACGATAGCCACCATCTTAAAAGAACAGGGATACCAAACTTTTTTAGCTGGTAAATGGCATCTGAATGGAGGACTAGCAGATAAAAAACATTCTCAACCGCAAGACCACGGATTTGATAAGTGGTTGGCTTTACACGCTTTTGCGTTGCCTAACCACAAAAATCCTGATAACTTTTATGAAGATGGAAAGGCAATGGGTGTGATGGAGGGGTTTAGTGCGCAAATTGCCGTCGATAAATCTATCGAATATTTGACCAATCGAGATAAAACGAAGCCATTTTTCTTATACTTACCAATGGCAGAAGTGCATTCTGAAATTGCCAGCCCCGATGAATTTAATGCCCAATACAGCAAATTTACGGATGGAGAAATTGATTTAAAAAACTTAAAAGATAGAGGACCAGGAGAGTATTACGCCAATGTCACCTACATGGATGACCAAATTGGCCGCTTATTAAAAACCTTGGATGAAATGGATTTAAGGGAAAATACCATCGTCGTTTTTACGAGTGATAATGGCCCTGTGACCTCCGATTGGAGAAGATGGTGGGAAGTTAATATGTATGGCGAAACGGGTGGCCTGCGAGGCCGAAAAGCAGATTTATACGAAGGTGGTTTAAGAGTACCCTGCGTGATTCGCTATCCCAATCATATTTTACCTAAAACAATGACAGATGAACCTGCCCAAGGGGTCGATTTATTACCAACGATTTGTGGACTTTTGAAGATAGCTATACCAACTGACCGAGCAATTGACGGTGTTGATTTATCGCCAATTTTCAATAATAAAAAATTGGATAGACCCGACCCATTATTTTGGGCGTTTCAGACTCGCTCGGGAGATGCACCTGAAGGATATTTATATGCGGTTAGAGATGGTAAATGGAAGTTGATAAGTGATGAAAAGGTAAAAAAGACTTTATTGTATAACTTAGAAACAGACCCTTATGAAACGAGAGAATTAAGTCAGAACCATCCATCAATAGTGAAGCGATTGACTGATTTTATCAAAAAACAAAAAGAAAGTATTCAAAACGACCCACTTCGACCAAAGACGAAAACAGAAACGACTAAAGAAGTAACCATCCTATACACCAATGATATCGAAAGTGTCTATGACCCAATTGATGCCTATTGGAATGATACGATTCAGCGAATTGGCGGTATGGCACAATTAGCGACTTTGATTGACCAAACAAGACAAGAAGAATCACTTCATTTTCTATTTGATTCGGGCGATATTTTTACGGGAGCTTTGTCCAAAGCCACTTATGGGAAATTGCCTTTTGACCTCTACAGCAGTATGGGCTATGAATGCATGACTTTGGGCAATCACGAATTTGAATATGGTTGGCAAAAGCTTTTAGATAGCAAACAACGAGCAAGATTCCCTGTGCTCAATGCGAATATTTTTCATAAAAATACCGATATCAATTATGGACAATCTTATACCATTTTGGAAAAAGAAGGTGTCCGAATAGGTTTGATTGGAGTGATGGGCGTAGAAGCTTTTAAAAATACAATCTATCCCGGCAATGTCAAAGAATTGGAAGTGCGCCCACCGATTCCAATTGTTCAAGCATTGGTCAATCAGTTGAAATCAGAAGTGGACTTAGTGATAGTATTAACGCATCAAAACAAATCAGCTCCGATGCAATCTGACAAGGAAGTGGATTTAGCAGTGCAAAGAGGCTTTGATGAAGATTATGAAATGGCAGGTGCAGTTGAAGGGATTGATGTCATTCTTGGGGGGCATTCAGACCACGGACTTTGGCAGCCTGTCGAGCATCCCAAAACAGGTACTTTAATTGGTATTACTTTTGGGCAAGGCAAGTACTTAGGTTATATGAAATTAGCCATTGATAAAACGACTAAACAGGTTGAATTAAAAGCAGGTAAATTAATCCCTGTTATAGCAGATAAATTAAACCCGCATCCCGAAATCAAAGCTTTAATTGATAAAACGAGAAAAGCCAATCCGCAATTGACAAAAGTAATTGGCACTAATCTAAAAACCGGCTATCGCAAGTATAATCGAACTTCTAATTTGGGCCGTTTTATTGCTGATGTGGTCAAAAAAGGAGCCAAGGCAGATATCGGGATGGTGAATCCAGGGAGTGTTAGGGCGGACTTAGATGTGGGGGATATTACTGTGGAAGAAATTGTCAATATCTATCCGTTTATTGATGAATTAATTACTGTAGAAATTGATGGTAAAGCCTTGAAAGCCTTGTTGGAATACAGCGCTAGTTTGACGTATGGTTTGGTGCAATTTTCTGGTTTGGCTATCCAATATGACTTTAAACAACCGATTGGACAACGCATCTTAAAGGCTAGGGTCAATGGTAAAAAGATAAAAGATAACCGAAGCTATACGGTGGCTTGCAGTGCTTTTGTGGCAGGCGGTGGCGATGGTTTTTCAATGCTAAAAAGTGGAAAGGTATTGGCGAAAAGTGATAAAAAATTTATTGATTTTTTATTGGATTATATTGTGGAGAAAAAAGAGATATTATTACCTGATGTTGAGTAATAATTTTTAATTTGCGAATTTTCGCTAGGTCAAATTAAATTAGCAATGTCAAAACCATCTATTACCATCCGTTCTCCACATCTCAAAGGCGCAGAGGTCGCTTGGTTTGCCCCACTTTGTAATGGGGATGATGAATTTTTGAGCAAACATGATTTGCGCTATAAAAGTGATTGGAGCAATACCTCGAATGTATTGATGGCGGCGGATAGATTGGGCTATCGAAATATTTTATGCCCCTCTTCCTATCAGGTGGGACAGGACACAATGACTTTTGCGTCTGCTGTAGCGCCTTTGACCCAACAAATTAATCTATTAACCGCAATTCGATGTGGGGAAATGCATCCGCCGATGTTGGGGCGGGCAATTGCCACTTTAGACCATATTTTAAAAGGTCGGCTCACCATTAATATTATTTCTTCTAATTTACCTGGAACGGATTTGTCCTCGGAAGCTCGTTATCAGCGGTCTAGAGAAGTCATAGAGATTCTTAAACAGGGCTGGACACAAGACCATATTGATTTCAAAGGGGAATTTTATAATATCCAATTAGATAATACAGACCCCGTTAAAACGTATCAACAAAATGGCGGCCCACTTTTATACTTCGGTGGTTATTCTCCTCCAGGGGTAGACTTATGTGCTGAACATTGTGATGTGTATTTGATGTGGCCTGAAACGGAGGAAAAACTCTACGGGCTTATGCAAAATATGAGCGAAAAAGCCGCAGGTTATGGCCGTAAAGTAGATTTTGGATTGAGAATTCATGTCATTGTGCGAGAGACAGAAGCGGAGGCAAAAGCAGCGGCAGCTAAGCTTATGTCTTTTGTAGATGATAAGCGGGGAGAAGAAATCCGCTTACGTGCGTTGGACGGTAAGTCCTATGGAGTTTCTCGACAAACAGCGATGCGGGATTTGGCGGATGATGATGGTTTTGTAGAGGACCAACTTTGGACAGGTATTGGACGAGCAAGGTCTGGTTGTGGAGGTGCGATTGTCGGGACACCTGACCAAGTGCTAGCCAAAATCCAACGATATATGGATATGGGTATTCGTTCCTTTATCTTTTCTGGTTACCCTCATTTAGACGAATGCAAATTATTTGGGCGTTATGTCTTGCCATATATTCCTACTTTTTCGATGCCTGTAGAGCAGGGGAGAATGCCTGTTGGTGAACCTTTGTCGCCTTTGGCAGGAGGGAAGAGGAAGTGATTAAATTTAAAATGATAAACCTGAAATTTTGAATTTATTGGTTTGTTGATGGTATTTTGGTGCGTTTACCTACTTTTAGATTTTACTAAACCTTCCAACACTTTAAGAAAAATATACATGATATAAAATATGCAATAAGTAAAAGTTGAACGAATCAAGCTTTTTTAGCCTAAAAATGCTAGTATTTGTAAAAAAAATCCAGAGGATAATCTGATTTTTAGGTCAACTTTGTGGTTCTAAACACGTAACTACTACTACATAACAACAAAAAAGTGTTTATGAAAGAACCGAACCAATCAACCAATATCACCTCCCTTGATAGCTTCAAACTGGATGCTTTATCTACTTTTTGGCAATTAGATCAACCTACTTTAAACAAATTAGAAGCTTTTATTGATGAACGGTTTAAATACCCTAAAGGTGGTGGCTGGGATTTAGACAGCCTTCGAGAAGATATCATTTTTCAAAATGACTTAACCCTTGCTGGAAGAACTAAAATCTTATTGCCTGATGAAATTGGGACTAATCGTAATTTCAATTTTAACAATAAAGATGCTATCCTTTTAATTACTCAAGAACTAATTGAACGGTATCAACCCAATCT
>CALJVJ010000143.1 GCA_937974625.1 uncultured Saprospiraceae bacterium | reverse complement strand
TAGAAATAAATTTCAAAAGGTTATACCAATAACAATGCTTAAAAGTAGGCAATTTTGGATTGATAAGTTAAGAAATGAAAAATAAATAAAATAAGCCAAGCTAGTTGTTCTTTAGTCTTATAATTTCGTTATAAATACTCCGAGAGGGCTTATGCCCTGTGGCACAAATAGCGAAGGCAAAAGCAAAGCTTCCCGTCCGAGCGGTTCACTACATTGAAAAGATTCACTGAATCTTTTCTGCTTAGCACCACTTCGTTCATGTTTTTTGCCTCATTAGAAGACGAATTAACTACGCATCTTGGTCTAACTTATTTAATTTTCATTTCTCATTACAAAACAAAAAGAAGAATTTTCGTTCTTTTCAGCCTAAATTTTTGTTAACCAATCATTTTCCCCATATTTGCAACCGCAAAGATTAAGCAATTGTTTTTTAGAATAAAAATAGAATCGATAAACTATGTCAAATAACCTATTAGCAGGCAAAAAAGGAATTATTTTTGGCGCCTTGGATGACCAATCTATAGCTTGGAAAGTAGCGGAAAGATGTGTAGCAGAAGGTGCTCAAATTGTCTTAACAAACGCTCCTGTAGCCCTAAGATTTGGAAAATTACAAGAATTAGGAAAAAAATTGAACGCAGAAGTTATTGGTGCGGATGCAACTAGCATGGAAGATTTAGAGAACCTATTTACTAAGTCTATGGAAATATTTGGAGGAAAGGTAGACTTTGTTTTGCACTCTATTGGTATGTCTATTAATGTTAGAAAAAAGAAAGAATATACCAATCTTAAACATGATTGGATGCATAAAACTTTTGATATTTCCGCTATGTCCTTTCATCGGGTCATGCAGGTAATGTGGAAATTAGATGCTATCAAAGACTGGGGGTCAATTTTAGCCTTAACTTATATTGCTGCGCAAAGAACTTTCCCCGATTATAATGAAATGGCTGAATCTAAAGCATTATTAGAATCCTATGCTAGAAGTTTTGGCTATCATTTTGGTACAGCCAAAAAGGTAAGAGTAAATACGATTTCACAATCTCCAACTTGGACAACTGCAGGAAGTGGGGTAAAAGGGTTTGATAAATTCTTTGGCTATGCGGATAAGATGTCTCCATTAGGAAATGCATCGGCTGAAGCTTGTGCGGATTATTGTGTCAGTATGTTCTCAGATTTAACCAAAATGGTCACTATGCAAAATTTATTTCATGATGGTGGATTCTCCTCAATGGGGATGAACCCCGCAATACTGGATGATTAACGGACGTGATTTTATATCAAACGACATCAACTCAAAAAGAGGTGCTAATATTAAAATTATTGGCACCTCTTTTTATTTTTTATTTTACTTTTTATTTTTTTCATAAAAAAATCACCTTTTCTTATGTCACAAAAAATGCTTTTTTTCAATAAAGTTGGGTGGAAAATTGAAGCGGTCAATTTACCTTTTGTTTAAAGACTTACGTTTATTTAGGTAGATAAAGTCTAAAAGTTCAACAAATAGTGCTTTTATTAGATAGTACCGCTAAACAAAACGAATAAAAATAAGCATCTTAATAGATTTTTATCTTAAAAATGGAAGATATGTATAAATATATAAAGAAAATTGTAGGTCACATAACCTTTTGAAATTGCATAACAAAAGATGAACTTGGCAAGCGATTTGTTATTATCTAAATGGCCTTTAATGATTCTCTCTATTGCGGTAAAGTCTTCCTAACGGAAGACTTTACTTTTTTTTTGTCCGTTGCTTAGCCCCTTGTCCTTTCTCATCTGATTTCTTTTTCAATTTTAATTTATTTAGTCGCTTAATTACCAAGTCATATATTAATGCTAGTTTTTGTGGGTCTCTTTTCAGTTCGTTATACTCAGGTTCAAAAACCTCATTTGGGACTTCGTGAATTTCTAATATTTGATTTAAATAGACTATTGACATACTATCACGATAACTCAATGACAAGTGTTGAGTAGCAGACTCCGAAATATGTAAGTCCGTCAAAATTTCCACAAATTTTTCATTTGTTAATTGATAAGTATAGTCATCCTCTTCCGTACATCCTAAAAAACAAGTTATCAGTAACAGTAAGTAAAAAATCAATTTTTCAATCTTCATTATTTCTAACCTTATTTTCCTAATTCATTAATACCCGTAAAAATAGCCTAATTCTAAATTATTCCTATTATTTTTGGCAAACGATAACCTTTAAGTAACACAAGCATCACCATCTATTATGAACCAATCTACTAGCATCACTCCTAATTTTATTAACGGTCAATTAAGTAATGGTCAAGAAAGACATTTGGATGTGGTCAGTCCTGTTGATGGTCGAATACTATCCAAAGTGGTCTTATCTGATACCGCTGATTTAGACAAGGCGGTTGATAAGGCGAAAAAAGCCTTTCCGGCTTGGTCTCAAAAAACGGTGAAAGAACGCGTCCAAGTTTTCTATAATTTTAGGCAATTACTAATAGACCATTTAGAGGAATTGGGTCAATTAATCCATCTAGAAAATGGAAAAACGGTAGGAGAAGCGAAGGCAGAAGTTATGAAAGGTATTGAATTGACAGAGTTTGCCTGTTCGCTTCCACAGTTTATCAATGATGAAATTCAAATAGTTAGTCAGGGTATTGAATGTAGAACGACACATGTTCCTTTAGGAGTGGTCGCCTCTATCTCTCCTTTTAATTTTCCAGCAATGGTGCCACTTTGGACAATTCCCAATGCTTTAGCTTTGGGAAATTGTATGATTTTAAAACCCTCCGAAAAAACACCAATGGCTGCGATTAAAATTGCAGAACTTTTAAGTAAGGCAGGATTACCAGATGGCGTTTTCAATGTAGTAAATGGTGATAAAGAAATTGTAGAGGCTATCTGTGACCATCCATCTATACTTGCAGTTTCTTTTGTAGGTTCTACTCAGGTGGCTAAAATTGTTTACAAAAGAGCAACTAGCCAGCTTAAAAGATGTATGGCTATGGGGGGGGCAAAAAATCATTTAATTGTCTTACCAGATGCTCATCTTGATATGGCGGCAAATATTGTTGCATCGATGGCAGGCTGCGCTGGTCAACGTTGTATGGCTGCATCTGCAATGGTTGCAGTTGGCAATACCAGTAAAATTATTCAACAAATTTGTAAAGAAGCCAAAAATTGGGAAGCAGGCAATAATTTGGGCGCAGTGATTTCGACGGAAGCTAAGCAAAGAATAGAAAGTTATATTACAGAAGCTATTGAAATGGGTGCGGAAGTATTAGTAGATGGCAGAAATACTAATCCAAAAGGACTTGAGAATGGGTCGTATGTGGGGGTAACTATTTTGGATAAAGTGACGCCTGAAATGAAAATTGCTCAAGAAGAAGTCTTTGGTCCCGTATTGGTGATTATGAGAACCAATGATATAGATGAAGCTATAAAAATTGAAAACGCCTCTAATTATGGCAATGCATCCTCCGTTTTTACCCAAAATGGCAGCTTGGCTAATTATATCATGGATAACGTAAGTGCTGGAATGGTTGGGGTCAATGTTGGGGTACCTGTTCCAAGAGAACCTTTTTCTTTTGGTGGATGGAATGAAAGTCGTTTTGGTGTCAACGACATAACAGGTAAAAGCTCTATTTCATTTTGGACTAAAATTAAAAAACGTACGACTAAATGGAATGCGGAAGATTGGAAGGATTGGATGTCTTAGGCAGTTGGCAGTTGCTATAATGGAAAAGGGTATTAAGTTTCAAAGGAAAAAGGAAATTTTTATTTAAATTAAAATAGGTAGAAAATTTTAACTGAGTAAAATTTTATTATATAAAAATTTCAAACATCAACCTTAAAATTTAAATAGCATTGATAGGAATGTTTATGCTATAGACTATTAGGAAATCATCAATTATGGCAATAAAAGGAAAACTTACGGTTAAAGAATTAACTAAAATGGTCAAAGAAGAGACCATTGAAACGATTGTCGTAGCCTTCACGGACCATTATGGTCGGATGGTCGGCAAACGATTTGATGGAGAGTTTTTTCTGGAATCTGCCCTTAAAGATGGAACCCATGGATGTGATTATTTATTAACTACAGACATGGAAATGGAACCCATCGAAGGCTATGCTTTTGCGAATTGGGAACTAGGTTATGGAGACTTTCATTTAGTGCCAGATTTAAACACCTTACGTATTGCCAGTTGGTTAGAAAAAACGGCTTTGGTGATTTGTGATGTACAAAATGAAAAAACACATGAATGGGTAGACATTGCTCCTCGTTCCATTTTACAAAATCAACTAAAATTAGCCGAAAAATCTGGTTACCAGTGCTTTGCAGCTTCGGAACTAGAATATTATCTGTTTGAAAATAATTATCGACAGGCACACGAACAACATTATCATGATTTAAAACCTGTTGGTTGGTATTTAGAAGATTATCATATTTTACAAGGTACTCGTACGGAACATTTCACTGCAGCAGCTCGTCGACATTTGAAAAATTCAGGTGTTCCTGTAGAAAATTCTAAAGGAGAATGGGGACTCGGTCAACATGAACTAAATGTAAGATATGCAGAGATTTTAGAAATGGCAGACCGCCACACCGTATATAAACAATGCTTAAAAGAATTGGCAGATAGTATGGGCCTATCCGTTACTTTTATGGCAAAATATCATGAAGACCGAGCAGGTTCTAGTTGCCATATTCATATCAGCCTTTGGAAAGATGGGGCAAATGCTTTTGCAGGTAAAAAATCTTTTGGACCAGTCAAAGGGTCAGACCTTTTCCAATATTTTTTAGGGGGTTGGATTGCCAATGCTTCTGATGTCATGCCATTCTATGCACCTACTGTCAATTCCTATAAAAGATATGTTGATGCTTCTTGGGCACCTACTAAATTGGCTTGGAGTTATGATAATCGAACTGCTGGTTTTAGAGTTGTCGGCAAAGGAAAAAGTTTAAGAATCGAATGTAGAATTCCTGGAGCAGATTGTAATCCATATTTGGCTTTTGCTGCATCCTTAGCATGTGGACTAGACGGCATTAAAAATAAAACCAAACCACCAAAAATATTTAAGGGAGATGTTTATGCTGCGAATGACCTGCCAAATGTTCCACAATCATTGGCAGAAGCTACAGAAAAATTCGAAAATAGTGATTTTACAAAACGAGTTTTCGGAAAACACGTAGTAGAACACTATACCCATCATTTTAAAATGGAACAAAACGCTTATAATAAAGCTGTTACCGATTGGGAACGGAAACGTTATTTTGAACAGATTTAGAATAATAATAGATGTCAGACCACTTTATCGTCAGATGTCAGTAGTCAGATTATAAACCGTAAACCGTATAAATTCATGAGATTAAAAGATAAAATTGCCCTGATAACTGGGGGTGGAAATGGAATAGGCAAAGAAACTTGTCTTTTGTTTGCCAAAGAAGGCGCTAAAGTAATCGTATCTGATATTGACAAAAAAGCTGGAAGAGCTACCGTCACTGAAATCAAAAAAACTGGTGGCGATGCAGCCTTTGTCAGAGCGGATGTTTCTAATCCGAAGCATTGCAAAAAAATGGTTGATTTTGCAGAAAAAACTTATGGTGGATTGCATATTCTTTTTAATAATGCAGGAATCATGCACAGTGATGATGGAGATGCCGAATCGACAGCGGAAAGTGTATGGGATTTGACAATGGCTATTAATGTCAAAGGAGTATTTTTTGGTTGTAAATATGGTATTCCTTTGATTAAAAAATCAGGAGGAGGATCCATCATAAATACTGCCTCTTTTGTCGCTCATTTGGGAGCCGCTACTTCTCAATTAGCCTATACTTCTAGTAAAGGTGCGGTATTGGCAATGTCTAGAGAATTAGCCATTATTCACGCAAGAGAAAACATCAGAGTGAATGCCTTGAGTCCAGGCCCTCTTAGGACCGAATTGTTGATGAAGTTTTTAAATACAGACGAAAAGAAAAATCGCAGATTAGTGCATGTACCCATGGGCAGATTTGGAGAGGCTAAAGAAATGGCCTATGCTGCCCTATATCTAGGTTCGGATGAATCTTCCTATACCACTGGAACAGAATTTTTAGTAGATGGAGGAATTACCGCAGCCTATGTAACACCTGAATAACAGATTTTAAAGCTAACATACAAATCGTCCCATTGGAACGAAACATCGGTAGACATTATGAAAAAAAAGGTAACCATTGATATAATTTCGGATATAATTTGCCCTTGGTGTTACATTGGTAAAAGTCGGTTAGCACGGGCAATTGAGCAGGTTAGCGATGATTTTGAGGTAGAAACACGATTGCGTCCGTTTCAATTGTATCCTAAAGTTCCAAAAGGTGGACTGGCAAAAGAAGCATTTCCAGCAACCAAAAGAAAAGGATTGGGACAAGCCTTAAAAGAAGCGGCGGCAGAAGAGAACATCATTTTCAATTATAAAAAGATAAAGGTCATACCAAATACTTTAGAAGCGCATCGCTTGATGAGTTTGTGCGAAGACAACGATTTAAAAAACAGTATGGGAATGGCGCTTTTTGAAAGTTATTTTGAAAAAGCAGAAGATGTGGAAGACCCGCTAGTCTTAGCTAGAATTGCCAGAGATGCTGAATTAGAAAAGACTAAAATCGACCAGTTTTTAAATTCGGATATTGGGGAGCAAGAAGTTTCTGAAGAAATTAACGCTTTAAAGGCTGATGGAGTGACTGCTGTACCAAGTTTTATTTTAAATGGCGATTTATTGGTCATGGGCGTTCAGCCTGTGAGTAAATGGCTGCGATTTTTTCAACGAATAAAGTAACGCAGATTATTAATCCGCTCTTTTTTTTACTGCAGATTAACAATCCGCGTTACTTCTCCGCAAAGGGAATTAATCAAAAGAATACCCTATAAATTACCCTCCTAAAACAAAATTTCTTAAATTGAGCATTAGAAAAAACTACACCTAATTTTCATTAACATACTATTGAGTGAAACTGACAAAAGAATGGCTTAAAGAAGCTGCTACCCTCTCTAGTTTATATAAGGGGGATGACTTATACGAAGAGGTAGCAGAATTAACAAAAGAACAAAATAAATTTACCGCTATTGTTTTTGGTGAATTATTTTATGATGTGCAAATCGAGGAAAATGATTTGGACATTGACTGTTTTTGTACTTGTGACTTTGATGCAGGCGGACTTTGCGAACACGCAGTGGCTGTATGCTTAAATATTCTCGATGGCCAATTTGAAGAAAGTTCGATTGAAGCAAAAGCAGACTTAGAAGAAACAGTTGAAATCATTGATTATCGACTAAAAGACGGTAAAAATTTCTATGCTAATGTATTCCAAATAGCAGCAGACGAGACTAAGAATAATTTCCTCCAACAACTCTTCGAAAACAACGAATTCCTTCGAAAAACCTTTCTAGAACTTCAACAAAACAACGAAAAATATAATATCTCAATTGATATCAATAGCCTTCGAAAAAACATTTTTGACCAACTTTTATCTGTCGATTTTTCTAAAAATAATGAGACCATTGCTTTCCATATTAATGCCGCCGCAGAAAAGAAAATAAAACCTCTTTTATTAGAAGAAAAAGCCATCGAACAAATAGAGCAGGTGCTAAACCCTTATGGAGAAAAAGCTTTAGATTTTTTGACGCATGGCCAATTGACCAATGCATTAACTGTGTATCTTGGGATGTTTGAGGCTAGCTTTGGATTGCCAGAACCTGAGTGGGAAGAGGCCCCTTTAATTGATGACTTTGAAGCGGAAACCATAACTATTTGTCAAAATTGGCAAACAACAATAATCGAAGAATTAACAGATACGGCACTAGAGGAAGAACAAATCAAACGTTGCATCGATTTAATTTTTGACCGATGGCAACTACACCATACCGACCAATCACTTTCGGATATTTACTATGATTTCAAATTCTTTGAGCCTTTTTTAATAGCCATTTTGACACCTCATACCGCCCAATATTTAAAGGATTTATTGACTAAAAATCAAATGGTCAACTATCAAACTGCAAATATAGGCTTGTACTGCGCCAAACTTTTAAAACAAGAAGATTGGTGGTTGGAAATAGGCGAAAACTTTGCAGGAAATGACCCTAAGATTGCAGAACAATTAATGGAGAAATATCATCAATTGAATCAACCTGAAAATTTTTATAGAATTGCCCGATATACTTTTGACTTATTTCCAGACAAATTAGCTGCTTATTTATTAAAACATATTCATCCTAAGGTAGACCGTCCCTTTTACATAGAATTATTGAAATATTATACCAACAAAAAGCAAGATATTGAGGGATTCAAAGAACTCCGAGAATTTATAACGGCAGAAGAAAAAGAAGCATTTATCCAATCCAACTACACTACCCCAGCCTTTTATGCTAAGTTATTAGCTGCAGAGCTACGATTTACTGAAATCTTGGAACTGGCCAAAGACCAACAAAATACATGGGATTTTAGTGACTTAATTAAACCTATTCTAAATATCTATCCTAGAGATGTTTTTGATATGCAAACTAAGCGGACTATAGAGAATTTAACCCTAAATGCATCCACTCGCTCGGACTATAGACGGATTTGCAAGAACCTTCAGACGATTAAAGAAATTAAGGGAATAGAAGAACCTCGAACGGAATTTATCAAACGTTTGAAAAAACAATTTAAAAATCGACCTGAATTTATCGAAGAATTAGTAGAAGCAGGGTTTTAATCCAAAGGATATTGTATCTTCGCAAACTCCAAAAATGATGGCATTTTTAATGAAGTATAGCTATTCATAAGTTGGATAAATTCTATATTAAAAACAATAGCTTTTCTATATTATGATTAACTACGACGACGCCTATATCAATAAAATTATCGTTCACCGAGTGGGTAACAAATCTAACGAGGAAGGCATAACGGTTTCAGATGAATTGGTCTTTCCAAATGAGGCACTTCGAAACGTTTTGATGGATTTTTTCTTAAAACCTTTTACGAAAGTAACCGAGACCTATCACTTTGTTCATAATGTGGATATTGGGTATAATGTGGTCAACGATTTAGCAAAATTTGTATTTACCGACCAAAATGATTTTAAATCTAAATCCGTAGATATTTTGCGTCATTTATATGACCAATCCAATCATCCACACATCAAGTCTGGTGACTTATTTATTGTACTTTTTGGAGATGTGTTGGTCAGGGATGAATTGGTGGATACAATTGGAATTTTTAAGTCGGAGGATAGACTTCCCTTTTTAGATGTGGTTCACAAAGAGGAAAACCTAGAAATAGTCAAACAATTAGGTATTAGTATTAAAAAATTGGATAAAGGTTGTCTAATTTTTAATACTGATTTAGAAAATGGGGCTAGAGTTTTAAGTGTAGATACCAATAGCTACGATACCGAGTACTGGTTGACCTATTTTCTGAATGTTGATTATATCAGAGATAGTAATTTTGAGACGCGTTCTTATTTAGAAATGGTTCGGTCTTTTTCTGAAGAAGTCGTTAAAGAAAAGGAAAGTAAAAAGGAACAAATAGATTTTTTAAATCAATCTGTTGCCTATTTCGATGAAAACGATATGCTCTTACAAAATGATTTTCAGCAAACAGTTTTTGAAGACGATGTGCTAAAAGAAGAGTTTGCTAATTTCAAAACAGAATATGAAAATGACAATGGGGTGGTTTTTTCAGAAACCTTTGACATTTCTCCTGTCGTTTTAAAGAAACAAAAAGCAGCTATTAAAAACTTTATAAAACTAGATACCAATATCCAGATAAAATTAGACTTTAGGAATCCTGAATCAAGTAAAGAGTTTTTGGAGAAAGGTTTTGATGAGGAAAAAGAAATGTATTATTATAAAGTGTATTTTAATGAGGAGATAAACTAGATAGGTAAAGACGTAATTAGGTTAAAGTACTAAGAAATACTAAGCCTTCTGAAAAATCACAAACTAATTAAACATAACATAGTATAAGTTTTTGAAATATTATTTTCGTTCGTCGATTTTTTCCAAACATTTTATCCAAAATTCTTAGAAAGGCAAAATATAATAAGTAAATTAGCGTTTTAGAAATAATTCACGAAAATACTTAAATATGATATGTGCAACCAAAAGACTTTTTCTTTTTGGGGCAATGGCTATAGGTCTTTGCAGCATCTTACCATGTTTAGCCCAATCGGCTCTACTGTCCGTTTCTACTTTCACTCCTTCTATTAACGATTCCCTCAATAAAACCTCCCTATTAAGTGTAGATGGGCCTTATCTTTTCAGAGGCAAAAAAGAAGGGAAAGTTTTAAGGGTCGTACAAGGTGGCGAGACCTTCCAACTAATTGAAGAAGCTATTCAAATAAATAAAGAAACTTATCTAGAGTGTGTAGTGGATAATAAGGATAGAGATGCTTTTCTTATTCCTATCATGGACCAAATAAAACCTCCAAAATCAACCTACAAACAACCTCAAAAGTTATTGGCAATTTCGGATATTGAAGGTAACTTCAATGCTTTTTATAGTCTGTTGGTCTCAAATGGTGTAATGGACAAACAGTATAATTGGACTTATGAAAAAGGACATTTAGTGCTAATTGGTGATTTTATGGATAGAGGAGATAATGTCACACCAATTTTATGGTTGATTTATAAACTAGAACAAGCGGCTAAAGAGCAAGGTGGTATGGTGCATTTTATTTTAGGTAATCACGAAGTTTTAAACTTAGAAGGTAAAACAAACTATGTAGATAAAAAATATACTAAACTCGCTAAAAGATATACGGGCAAATTAGATAATAATGAAGCCTATTTGGATTTAATGGCGGATAATCAAGAGTTGGTTAGATGGATGAAATCAAAGAATGCCATTGAAAAAATTGGGAATACACTTTTTGTTCATGGAGGTATCAGCCAAGAATTAGTTTCAGCCAGATTTGGTATAAACCAAATTAATCAAATTATTAGAAATCGATTAATAAACGGTCCGTCTAGTAATCCATTGGACAAATTGGATGAAGATTTTCTGTTCGCAAGCCATGGCCCATTGTGGTATCGAGGTTTAGCCATACCTTATCGCAGAATGTATAAAAAATCTACTTCAAAGGAAGTTAAACGGGTCTTAAGATATTTCCATGTTGACCATATTGCTATTGGTCATACAATCGCTCAAAAGGTGTCTTTAGATTATGAGGGAGGTGTCATCCGCACGGATGTAAACCATGGCAATGAAAAAGGCAGTGAACAATCTCAAGCTTTGTTAATTGAAGATAAGCAGTTATTTAGCGTCAATGCCAAAGGAGAAAAAACGAAATTGTAAAAAATTCATTCGTCGGCACTTTTATTCAATAATTTCCACATAGGCTTTGTGTACCCATTCTCCCTCTCCTATTCTTAACCAATTCCCTTCTGTTCCCCATATTTTCACAAGCGCGCCATCTTGTAGTTTTTTCACAATCGAATGATTGGTTCCTGGCCCTTTTCGAACATTTAAAAACCCAGCTTCTGCTACTCTACCCGTTTTTACTTCTACCAATTTAATCAAACTATGATAGGCCCATTTCTTATCATCTAATTTATACCAATTTCCTTTCTTGTCTTCGATAATTACATCTGAGCCATCAGGAATAACATCTACTACTGGATGTTGCATTCCCGGTCCTGAACGTACATTTAAGCCTGTTGGGTCTTCTACGGTTCCTTGCTTTTGGGTAAAGGTAATTTCCACATAATGTTTGTGTACCCAATTATTATCTTCTATTCGCAGCCAATTTCCTACTTGCTCATATATCTCTACCTTTTCATCTTGATTTAATACTTTAATGATGGAATACTGAATACCCGGTCCTTTACGAACATTCAAATCATTGGTGTTAATCACTCCTTGTTTCACAGGATGTTCAATTTGGAAGGACAAACCCTCATTAACATCTCGCTTAAAGGCTTGCCAATCCTTCTCTTCTATCATCATCCGAGGACACAATTTACCAGTAATGTCGTAATGTCGATATAATTCATTGATGGTAAAGTGATATTTATTCAGTAAATATTGCGCCAATTCTACGGAATGCTGGTAGGTTTTGTCCCAATTTCCATCTACATTCACACACATTTCGAAACCAATGGTAAAGAAATTAGGGGTCAAATTACCTTCTAAAATTTCCTTACCAATGGGTTGATACCTTTTTGCTCCAACATGATACCCAACTTCACTATCAGGTAAACATTGAATGATGGAATGGTCGTCTACAATATAATGTGCAGATGCTTTTCTAGGAGTCGTATTAAAATAATTACGGTTGGCACTAGCATTGGCTCCCCACCCTGGATTGGCGGTCCAATGCGCAATGATTCCTTTTAATTTTCTGATGGAATAAAACCGTCTATCTCTAAGTGCAGGCCGATTATGATTGGTTAAATATGCTTTTTTTATTGGTAACATTCAATTGGAGTTTTCTTTGTGTTTTCTCAATATTGGTCAAATTTAAAATTTTAATAGGAAAGATGTAGTTTTTTTAATTATTATTGAATTTTAATAGGTCGAAATATAAGGAGATGGGCTCGTTTATCCTTCTGGCTAAAGACTTCGCAACAAAACTTAGAATTAATTAACTTTGCGGCATGAGAATAGACATTGTATCCGTACAGCCAGATTTGTTAAAAAGTCCGCTATCGCATTCTATCATGAAACGTGCGCAAGAGCGTGGCTTATTGGAAGTAGTTATTCATGATTTAAAGGATTTTGGGCTCGGTAAGAATAGACAAGTTGATGATTACCAATATGGAGGTGGTGCAGGCATGGTCATGATGTGTGAGCCTATCGCTACTTGTTTTGACCAATTGATGAGTGAGCGGACTTATGATGAAATTATATACTTGACCCCAGACGGGACTCGTTTGAACCAATCGATGTCGAATAGGCTTTCTCTGAATAATAATCTTTTGCTACTCTGTGGACATTACAAAGGTGTGGATGAGCGAATTCGGCAAAATTATATCACGATGGATATCTCTATCGGTGATTTTGTGTTGTCAGGTGGAGAATTACCCGCTGCGGTTTTGGTAGATTCCATTGGACGGCTTATTCCTGGGGTATTAAATGATGAGACTTCTGCCTTATTTGATTCTTTTCAGGATGACTTATTGGCACCTCCTGTATATACTCGACCAGCGGAGTTTAGAGGGCATAAGGTACCTGAGGTATTATTGAGCGGTCATGCTAAAAAAATTGACGATTGGCGAGAAAACCAATCTTTTAAAAGAACGAAAGAACGTAGACCTGATTTGTTGAGCGATGAATGAGCGCTCCCGAAGGGCGAACAAGAAAAATAGTCCTAGAGGACTATTTTTTGAAGTGAACCGCATAGCGGATGGGAGTGCAAAGTGGACCTTCAAGCGAGTGAACCGCGAAGCAAGTAGAAAATGATGGATATGATAAATTTAAGGACAAAAAAATATTATGAAAATATATCACAATCCTCGATGTAGTAAAAGTAGACAGACGTTAGCTTTGATAAAAGAAAAGGGCGTGGAACCAGAAGTGATTTTGTATTTGACTACTCCGCCAACTAAACAGGAGCTTTTGACGGTTATCGAACAATTGAACATTAAACCTTCTCAATTATTAAGAAAAGGGGAAAAAATCTATAAGGAACTATTTAAAGGTAAAGAAATGGAGGAATCTGCATGGGTCGATATCATGGTGGAATATCCTAAGTTAATTGAACGTCCTATTGTTATCAAGGATGGAAAAGCAGTATTAGGGAGACCACCAGAGAATGTTTTAGACTTGTTATAAATTGATAGTTTAGGTAGTCGATGTCTAAAATTATGTTTCCTATGTAAAAATACTATTCTGACTTGGTGTTTTAAAATATCATGGTGCAGAGTCCTGAATTTCCTAAAAGTGTAGGGTAATAAAATAAAAAATTCAATTTGAATAAAGTCTATTTAAGTATTGGTGGTAATCTTGGTAAAAGAAGAGCCAATTTGGCGAAAGCTGTTTTTCTAATAAGTCAGCAAATTGGTTCAATAATAGCCCTATCAGACCTTTATGAAACAAAGGCATGGGGTATTGAAAATCAACCAGATTTCCTCAACCAAGCTTTGATTGTAGAAACGACGTTATCTCCATTGCAAGTCCTAAAAAACGCTTTAGCCATCGAAACTAAAATGGGTAGAAAACGAGAAAGAAAATGGTATACTCGATTAATTGATATTGATTTACTATTTTTTGAGCAGCAAGTTATTAAAACGGATGATTTGACTTTACCTCATCCTTTTTTGCAGGAACGAAATTTTGTTTTAGTGCCTTTAGCACAAATTGCCCCTAATTTTATACACCCTATTTCACAAAAATCTATTCAAGAATTATTAAAGACTTGTCCTGATGTTTTAAAGGTTGTTAAATTGTAAACAATTACCCAAACTTACCACTCTTCACTAAGCCAAATAAGTCCCGTTCTTCTCTAATCGCACCAATTTCTGCTTATACAAGCTTCCTAAAGCCTTTTTGAAAGACTTCTTACTCATTTCCAACTTAGCCATAATCTCTTCTGGTCGACTCTTATCTGTCAAAGAAATAAAGCCCTTATTCAACGTCAAATAATCTAATAAACGCATCGCACTCGGTTCAATATTAGGCAACCCTTGAGCCTGAAGACTAATCGTTAACCTATTGTCATCCCGCACTTTTTTGATATAGCCTTTTATACGGTCTCCTAAATCAATATTTTGAAAGATTTCGTTTCTAAAAATAAGGCCTCTATGCTTATTATTAATAATTACATTAACTCCTAAATCAGTAGGTTCTCCAATCAACACATCTACTTGGTCTCCTTCTTTCACCGTTAGTTCTTCGTTACTCAAATATTTATGGATTTTGGCAGAAGCCACTAATCGGTCAGATTCATCATCATTATATAAATATACGATGTAGAAATTACCAGCTTTCATTTTCAATTTCTGTTCCTTGAATGGAACAAATAAATCTTTTTCCAAGCCCCAATCCAAAAAAGCTCCAAATTTAGTAACCGCCATTACCTCTAAACAAGCAAATTGATGTAATTCAATTTTTGGCTTTAGGGTCGTCGCAATAATTCGGTCTTCTGAATCTGTATATACAAAAACAGAAATTTCATCTCCTATTTGAAATCCATTCGGAATATATTTATTGGGTAATAAAACCTCATCTCCCGCCTCATCTTCTAGATAAATGCCTTGTAATTGTTGCCGTGCAGCTTTCAAAGTTGTAAAAGTTCCTAATGGAATCATTTGCTTATAGTTATTTTTTAGACCGAAATATCATTTCAGAATAAGTCTATTATAATCTAATTTTTAAAGTTTCGTTCCCTTTTGTTACTCGTCCAAATCGTTTATTACCACTATCTTCCAAATGGATAACATTGGATTGATTTGGAAATAATTCCATAAAAAAAGGGGCTTCTATAACTACTTTGTCCCATTTATCGGGGCAAACCATTTCAAATTCTAATTGAAAAACCTCCTCTGTTCGTTGACAATTAATTAAGTGGTAGGCAGTACTTTCTTGATTGATAGTAAAAAGGAATTGTTTTTCAAAATATTTATTGATGTAGCCTTCATAGTCGGAGCAAAAGGTTTCTTTTTCACTTATCACCTCATAACCAAATTTATTGCGCAAAGCACTTTTTAGGTCGTCTGTAAATACCCGAACATGAATCGTAGCCGTCGGCGACAATTCCTCATGTGCCACTTTAACCACGCTAATATAAATTGCATGGTCTTCTGCTACTGATTGTGTAGACAATAAACTAAAACTTAAAAAACAATAAAACAGTAATTTTTTTAAATGCATCTCCTCCTATTTTCTACAAAAGTACGTTTAATTCATGGCAAACTAACAATTTTAGTAACCATGAAAAAATAAGTCTGCCACCTGCCCTATTGCGTTATCGGGCAAACAGGTTTTGTTGTAGTTTTCTTTTTATAAACAGCTATACTGTTATAAAAGGAAGGTAAAGCAAAATGTTAATGGACGGAGTTATTTTTTCTTCACTTAATACTACTTTGTCACTTTGGATTTGGACTGACCTTAGAGATTTTGGTGTTAAGAAAATTATTGAAAAAAGGCAAAGGAGTACCCTTGTTTGAGCATGAAGAATGGCAATTCTGAACCCGAAGGGACGGGATGCCAGTT